>JADKJT010000002.1:300000-500992 GCA_016720905.1 Gemmatimonadaceae bacterium
GCTGAAGCTGGCCAGTGATAGCGCCGCGAACGCGGAGAATGCGCGCTCGCCGATTCGGCGCCCGGCCTGCAGTGCCACCGATGCAGTTGGTGTTCCGTTCGTGGTCATTTCCGCGTCTCCAGTTTCAGGACCGACAGATCGCTCTCGATGCTGCCGATGGTCAAATAGAACATCCGGCCATCGGTGGCGAATCCATAGCGTGCAGGTTGACGGGTCGGATCGTTGAACGTGACCAGCGGGCGCGACCTGCCGCCGGTTGAGGCAATCGCGCGAATCTCCCATCCGGTTTTCCGGCGGGACAAGTAGTATAGCGTTTTGCCATCCGGCGACCATACGCCTCGTGAGACGACGCCACCGTCGTTGTCGTTGTCGACGATCAGCCGACCGCTGTCAGCCGCCGAGCCGGACACGCGCATCCCCATGCGCGAGTGGTACGCCAGCATTCCAGTTGGCGACCACGAAAGGAAGTCCCCTACACCAGCCAGTGGACGCCATGCGCCCTCGCCCTCCTTCAATGGCACGACACGGAATGCGGTCGTACTATCGCCAAAAATCTGGAACGCGACCATGGACCCGTCGGGCGACCACTGCGGATCAAGTTCCTGCGAAGGCCACGTGGTGCGCCGGACCACGTTGGTGCCGTCAGCATTCATGGTGTAGATGTCGCGAGTTCCCGCACGCACCGAATGAAAGACGATCAGCCGTCCATCGGGCGACCACTCCGGGGAATAGTCGCCAGTGGAATCGCTGGTAAGTCGGGTGGCCTCACCGCCGCTTGCCGGCATGCGATAGATGTCGGGGTTGCCGTTACGATCGGAATCGAACACCAGGTCGCGCCCGTCGGCCGACACATCGAGGAACTCGATGATCTGCTGGCCTGTGGTGACCGCGCGCGCCGCGGATACTGACACCGGACCCACGCGTGGCACCGCGATCGCGTAAATGTTGGAGAACGTGCGAAGGCTCGCATAGGCGAGATGCATACCATCGGCCGCCAGCGCGATACCGTGCGCCTCCACCCCTGTGGTCAATCGGGCGGGCGCCGCCGTGGCCATGCCGCGCGTGTCGAGTGGTGCGCGATAGATATCGCGACTGCCGTCTCGGTCAGAGATCCAGTAAAGGGCGCGGCCATCCGGCGACCAGGTGGGGCTGATGTTCAGGTGCGTATCGGTGGTGACGCGAGAGGCGGGGCCACCAGCCACGGGCAGCACCCAGATGGATGCGGGGCCGGCGTTACCCAGATATTCGGTGCCGAACACGAATTCCAGGTTGCCGGCCGCCACGGCGATGAACTTGCCATCGGGCGACCAGGCAGGCGAGAACGCGAGAGCGGGCGCGGACAGGCGAGCGGCCTCACCCCCATTCAGCGGGACAATCAACAGCGCTCCGCTTGGCTGAACGTATGCCAGTCGCTGACCATCCGGCGCCCATGCGAGTCCCAAGATCGGCGTGCGCGCGTTCGCGTTCGGGACTGCGAGGGAATCGAGTGCGAGCACTCTTCGCGGCTGGCCGCCCAAACTGGGCACCACGAAGATCCCGTCATTGCCGTGATAGGCGATCTGCGTCCCGTCCGGCGACCATTTCGGCGAGCGAAAATGGTCCGTGCTATCGTTGGTGAGTGCCACGCGCCGTCCGCCGTTCACTTGCTGCACGTAGATCTGCATGTGTGTGGCCGGACCCTGCGCATAGGCGATCATGGTGCCGTCGCGCGACAGCGCCGGATCGATCTCCAGTCCCGGATCTCGCGTGACTTGCGCCGTGCGACCAATCGTGGGCATCGACATCATGAGGGGCTGATTCCGGCGCACGGTGAGCCACACGACGGTTCCCAGCACCGTGAGCGCCGCGGCGATCACGCCAAACGCGATCAAACCGAATCGCGATGATGGCGCCGCTGCCGATACCGACACGCTACTCACGGTGTCGCTCACCAGCGCTCGCGCGAAATCGCCGCATGTGGCGAATCGATCGGCGGGCGATTTCGACAACGCACGCCGCACGGCCGCGTCCACAGTGACCGACACCGCCGGACGGACGGTACGAATGCTGCGCGGCGTTTCCGACATCACACGCGCGATGATCATTTGCGCGGTGGCCCCGGTGTGGGGTGGCTCGCCCATGAGCATTTCGTACGTGAGCGCTCCCAGTGCATACTGGTCGCTACGCGCGTCGACCGCCCGCTCGCCCGCCGCCTGCTCCGGACTCATGTAGCGCGGCGTGCCAAGTGACAACCCCGTTTGCGTCACGCGCTCACCACCCGACTGGGCCACCGCAAGGGCAATGCCGAAATCGGCAATGACCGGCTGCCCCGCCTGCACCAGGATGTTCTCCGGCTTCAAGTCGCGATGCACCACTCCGCGCGCGTGCGCGAAATCGAGGGCGGCGGCCATCAAGGTCACCAGCCGAATCACCTCGTCGACAGGCAGTTGCTGTTCGCGCTCGATCCTCGCGCGCAGCGTCTCCCCCTCGATGTACGGCATGACATAGTACAGCAGCCCATCGGCGCTACCCGAATCGAACAACGGCAGCAGGTTCGGATGTTGCAGGTTTGCGGTCACCCTGATTTCGCTCAAAAAGCGCTCGGCGCCGAGCACCGCGCCGAGTTCGGGACTGAGCACCTTCACGGCGACTTGCCGGCCATGCTTGAGATCGTGCGCGAGGTACACGGTGGCCATACCGCCTCGCCCCAGTTCGCGCTCCACGCGGTAGCGGTCCCGAAGCGCCGTCGACAGGTGCTCGATGGTGCTGCTCACGATGTCAGATACCGGACGCGCCAGTTGATGCGCTGCGACCGCGCAACCACCAGTCGTATCGTTCGGATGGCGCCCGCGCGCGTACTCGAAATGACCCGCGCGTCGTCGACCGTTACGCGCGCAAAGCGCGCACTCGTCGGCTCGTGGATGATCAGATCGTACGGTTCCCCGGCCACCAGATCGCTCGCCCCGCTCAGGACGCCGTCCTGCCACGCGACCTCATGCAGGTCCAGCGCACCACAGTTGATATGTCGCGAGGTGGCAACCACCTGCGGGTGCGCCACCCGTGCACGAATGCACACCGACTCGGCGCCGATGGCAGCGTCGATCGCGCCGAGTGTCAACTGGCCGCGCTGTACGCCGCGGAAGCGATGCGTCCACGCTTCATACACGAGGTAGTCGGTGGAATCGGCAAGCCCGAGATCGGTAAACCGCAGCTGTTGGGGCCTGCCGCCGGTTCGACCGAGCACGGTCCACTGTTCGAACGGTCGATTCACGTCGAGCAGGTAGAGCTCCGTGACGCGGGCCTGGTCGGCATCGAACGGGCGGGGGCCCGCGCCGCTGAGTTCAGTGATGGCGTCGTTGATCCGCATGCTGCGCGAGGGGTCCACATCAAAGAGTTGACCGGGCAATGTAAACGGCACCGGCGCCGCGCGGCGCGCGAGTTCGGAGCGTTTCGTGGCGTAGAACTCCGGCTTGTCCGTGAGCATCAGGTGCGAGCCTGTGAGACTTGTCGCGGTGATGGCGGCATAGGCGTCGGGTTTGCTGAGCTCGATGTGATCGGGGTCGTTGCGCCAGACCACGTTGTTGAACGAATTGTATTGCGCGAGTCCACCGTAGCCGAACCCATCGTCGCCGATGCGGACGGCGTCGACGAGGCCGATGAGTTCCGGCCGTGCGCCCCAGCAGGCGAGCAGAAACGCGCGATCGCCGATAGTCGCGCGCACCTGCTGCACCATGTGACGGAACACCGAGTCGCGGTCGATACCGCGCGACGTGAAGGTGCCCGCATTGCTGTTGTAGCCTTCATACTTGAGGTGGCGCAGTGCGTCGAGCTTGAAATAGGTGTAGCCCATGTCGCGGAATCCGCGGTAGACGGGCTGCAACAGGTCGGGGAACGTGGCCGGATTGGTGCCGTCCATGGCATACCCCACCCAATTTCCCCGCACGGGCACACCGCTGGCATCGCGGAGGAAATACGCGGGGTTGGCCTTCGCCCACGGCGCATCGGCGAATGCCACGTTGGTCCAGATGGCGGGTGTCAGGCCGCGGGCTGCCACGTAGCGTGCCAGCCCATCCATCCCCGCCGGGAACTTGCTGTTCGGGCGCAACCAGTGATCGGGCACTCCGATGGGCAACGTCTGATATCCATCGTCCAGCTGCAATACGCTGTAGCCCCACGGCGCGAGCCGAGCCGCCATCATGTCGGCGGTGCGGTGGATATCGCCTTCAGTCACCTTGTCGAAGAAGGCAAACCACGAGGTCCATCCACTTGGCACATCGCGTCGCACGCGATATGTCCAAGGTTCGAAGCGGGCGAGCCCGCGATGCCGCTGGTAGAAGCGCGGGCGAAAGCGCAGGCTCACCTCCTGCCCGTCCTGCTCCATCGTATACTCGATGCCGGCAGCACTGCTGTCGTGCGGCGCGATGCGCACGCGAGACGGGAAGTCCGCGGAGAGCACCCAGTCGCGAGTCCGATCGTACACGCCACGATTCAGACGCGAGTGACTCAAGCCGATGCTGTGACGCACCACCATCAATCCATCTTCCGGACGATCGGCCTGCGCCGGAAACGACTCGTCGCCGGCAAGCACGCTTCCCCGAAGTGACAGCCGCGACCGGGAGAACGAGGTCCACTTGAGCACCTGCGTGACCCGTCCGCCACTGCTGTCAACAAGCGTCTGAAACGTCGTGGCACTGTCGGCGCCACTGACCGTTCCTGAAAAAATGGTGCGCCCGTCGTAGGTCAGGCGGAGCTGCGAGCCGGATGTGGCCACGGCGGCCGCGCTGTTTGAGGGCGGTGTTTGCGCGATCAGGGTGCGCGGCATACACAGCCAGACGGCGACGGACAAACCGCCCGCCAGGCCGCAGATCGCCCGGCAAATCTTGGCAGCAGAGGGGTTCATCGTGGTGAAAGATACGCGTTGGCCATCGTCACGCATCGTCCGCGGCAAAGGCCTCGGACTGTATGAACCATCCCAATTCCGTCAGGCACCACTCGGCCTGGTAGGTCCCATGCATGACCTGTTCCTTCCTCCCCTGTCGCCAGCGACCGACCCAGCGCCCGCGTTCGGTGGCCCGCGTGGGTGGATCGTGAACCACGATGTCCATCGGATCGCGGACATACCCTGCGAACTGCCGATCGGCAAACTGCGCAGCGAAGGCGACGCGGGACGCCTCTCGCCCGGTGAGCACCGGGCCGAGGGCCACGGAAACCGTCACCTCCGGCATCATACAAGCCACGACGCGATCAGCGTCGCGCGCGGCGATGGCCTGATTCGACGCCGTGCGCCTCGCGCGAATCGCTGCGGCGCCATCGGAGGGTTTCATGCACCGGTCGGCATTGGGCGCTATCTCCCGCCGGGACGGTAGGTCTTCTCGGCATGCACTTCCACATCCGCCCGATAGAACCACACGTCGCGCAAGTTGCCGCTGACATAGCGCTCAATCTGGTCGGCGAAATGCGGAGACGAGGGATCACCGCTCTGCCCGCCCGCCGACACCGCCTTGGCTTTTACGCGAGGTCCGAACTCCACCACCGCAACGAACGTGTTGCCCTCGTTGCCATAGTTCTTCTTCGTGGTCTTGGTTGCACCATAGAGTGAGTATGCCGCCAGCGATCCCCATTCCTCCGTTGTCGCGAAGGGAACGGCCACGCTCGGCTTGCTGTCGTCAAACTCGGATTCGATTTTGTTGTTGATGCGCTGAAAGCGATTGATCTCTCCCCACGGCATGCGCCACGTGCCGAAGGTGGTGGTCAGCCCGCTCACTGCGCGCGTGAGCGCCGAGAGCCGCTCGTCGGGCGTCGCACCTTGCGCCAGATATTCGAGGGCATTGATGCCCCTTTTCGCGGCGATGGGCGAGGCCGCAACCACGGCCTCGTGTCCCCAAGTGTCGGCCAGCGTCATCGGCACCGATGTCGCACCCCACGTGCGCGGCCATCGGCGAAGCGAGTCAATTGGCTCAGCCAACGCGGCCTTGCGCGGGTCGGCAATTGTCAGCGCGTCATAGTCGCCAAGGAGTGGCGGGAGTATCGCGTCGAAGGCCGGCAGCTGCGGATCGAACGCCGCACCAATCAACTTGTCGAGCGTGAAGTCGCGGCGATCCTTGAGCACGCGCACGGCGTGAATCCCGCGATAGTTCTCGGGACTGGGGGCCATGTACACCGGATACCGATCCTTGCGCGGACTGTCCGAGCCGGACGCCGTGAACACCGTGCTGTTCGTATTCTGGATCCACCCGATTTTCGGATTGACGATCTTGATGGTCTCGGTGAGTGGGTGCAAGCCCTGCCATTCCGTGGCGGGGTTGCTGCCATCAACGGGGTTATTGAAATCGAAGGCTGTGCTGCGCCGCGGCACGAAATTGCCGTGCCAATAGGCAATCGTGCCATCGGCATCGGCGTACATGGTGTTGTTCGACGTGTTCGTGCGCAGCTCCATCACCTTGCTGAACGTCGTGTAGTTGGTGGCCTTCATGCGGCCGTACGACTGCATCAACGCACGCGCCGGATCGTTCATCAGCTTGATGGCAATCCACTGGCCGTTGGCCTGACGCACAATGGGACCGTGATGACTGTAGTACACGGCGACAGAGCGGACCTGCGTGCCGCCGTTTGCGGATTTGTACGGCAGATCGATCACGCGCCGACGCATCTTGCGGGTGGTTGCCCCGTACTTGTAGTACACGCCATCCGGCTTCCTCGTGATGCGTTCGGCGTACTCGTCGATGGCGTCGGCCGCCGTTGAGGTGTGCATCCACCCCAGCCGCTCGTTGAAGCCCTGGTAGATGAAGAACTGTCCCCACGTACTGGCACCGTACGCGTTGAGTCCTTCTTCACTCACCATCTGCAGTTCGGCGCGAAAGTAGAACGACGTATGCGGATTGATGAGCAGCAGCGCGCGCCCGGCCGTCGTGTTCGAGGGCGCGATGGCGATCCCGTTGGAGCCCGACATCTGCTTGTGTCGACGCGCCTCGTCGGCTTCGCTGTCTGATTCCTTTTGTGTTGAGCCACCCGCGCCATACATCGCTTCGAGCTGCGCGAGATCCACGTTCTCGATGTCGCCGCCAATGCTGCCTTCGCTGAAGGTGAGCGCCATCCACGGCTCGAAGCGCGTGATAAGCTCCGGCTTCACCGTCGGATGGGTGTGGAGGTAATAGTTGAGCCCATCCGCCCAGCTGGTCATCAGGCGCTGCATCCATGGCGGACTCATGGCGTACTGCCGTTTCATTTCGGCCGGCTCGATGAACAGCTTCATGCGCAGGTCCCGATACAACTCTTGCTCACCCAGCACTTCGGCCAGACGGCCCATCGCATTCACGTAGTTGCGCTCCACGCGATGGAAGTCGTCTTCGGCCTGCGCGAAGATGGCCCCGAACACGACGTCGGCATCGGTCTTCGCGTAGATGTGCGGGATGCCCCACGTGTCGCGGATGATCGTGACGCGTGTGGCAGTGGCCTGCCATCGCGCAACGTCCGCTGGTGACGACTGGGCGTAGCTGGCGAACGGCAGTGCGCACAGACCGAGGGCGAGTCGCAGGAATCGGCGGGACATGCGACGGCGTTCCGGAAGGGGGTTGGGGGCAGTCATCAGCGCGGTATCGAATCCCCGCGCACCCCGCGAACAATCGCCGCCCAACGCGGATCCCGGTGCATCGATTCGAAATTGGGGCTGGTGATGACGAGAAAAGTGCTGGCGTCCCGTTGCGCGACGGCCTGCTGCAACGCGTGGAACGCGGCGGCGGTATCACCCAGTTGGGCCAGGAAGTCGGCTTGCGAGGCGAGCGAGAAACCGCCCGAACCCTTCAGGATGGCCAGCGCCGCCGACTTGTACGCTGCCTCACCTCGCAGGCCGCGGACCATCGCCGTACAAAGGTCAATTGGGTACCCCGCGCTGCACAGTCGGATGGCGTCATCCACGCGTCCACCGGTGACGTAGCTGACTATCAGGACCGTCCTCCATCTAAGCGCGCCTGGCGCCAATGCAACCGCACGCTCGGCGCTCACAATCGCGCTGTCGTTCATGCGGGCACTCCGGAACCAGCTCGTCCGCACCGCGTGCACCACCGGCGCGAGCCGGTCGAGCGCCAATGCCTGTCGCAAGGCGATGCCCGCCGCCTCCTGTTGGCCGAGCCCCTTCAGCAATTCGCCCTTGAGAATCCAGGCGAACAGGGACGTCGAGTCGGCGTTGATCACGCCATTCACGGTGCGCAGCGCGTCCGCCAGTCGGTACTGCCCGGCGAGCACGCGTGCCTGCGCCAGCCGTACATCCACCGCCGCACTGTCCAGCGTCATGGCGCGCTGCGCGGCGACCACGGCCTCCTCGAGAAACGCCAACGATCTGCGCGTCGTGTCGCCGTATTCGGGGAGCAAGACGAGCGACTCGGCCAGCCCTGCCCAGGCGCGTGCATACGT
Organism: Gemmatimonadaceae bacterium; assembly: GCA_016720905.1. NCBI lineage: Bacteria > Pseudomonadati > Gemmatimonadota > Gemmatimonadia > Gemmatimonadales > Gemmatimonadaceae > Gemmatimonadaceae bacterium. The sequence continues at coordinate 308,389 of JADKJT010000002.1, forward strand.
GGAGTCGATACCCACCGCCTTGGTGAACAGCGTGCGCGCCTCGCGAAGCTTCTCCAATCCTCGCAGCCGCAACAACGCACGCGCGCGCAGCTGCGCATCGCGCGCGGCGGGCAGTGTTGGGTCGTTCCGCTCGAGCGCGACGCGTTGCGCCTGGCTGAGCGTCACCGACAACGCATCCGCCACCCGCACGGCCACACTGGCCTGCACCCGAAACACGTCGCGCAATCGCTCCGTGTAGGGCTGGCTCCAGACGCGCTCGCCGGCCGAGACTTCCATTAACACCGGCACAACTTGCACGCGCGCATTGTCGTCGAGCGAGTCGCCCGTACTGCGCGCCCACTGCACGGTGCCACTCAACACGTACTGCGCACCGAGCGACGCAGCGAGTTCGCGCGGGCGCATGCTAGCCACGGTCACCCCGCGTACCCCCTCGCGACCAATCACCTTCACGCCCGGCAGCTGCGCCAGCTGATTGGCGATCTCCTCGCTCACGCCGTCGGCGAAATAGGCATCGGCAGCGTTGCCGAGGTTCTCAAACGGGACCACGACGACGATGCGGTTTGCGCGATCGATGCTTGGGCGCGCGAGCACGCGCAGCAGCACGATCAGCGTGATCGCAAACGCGACGAGCGCCGCCGCCTTGAGCGGGAGACGGAATTTCGACACGGGCCGGACCGCCGTCGCAAACGGGGCCGGCGTGGCAACCGTGTCCAGCTGCGCCAACACATCATCGGCCGATGGCGGACGATCGCCTGGCAGTTTGGCGAGACAGCGCGCGACGAGCTCCGACAACGCCGCCGGAACGGTGGGCGCGACAGACGCCACACTGGGCGGCGTTTGTGTCATGTGCGCCGTGATCAGCGCGTGCGCTGACGTATGCTGGGCAAACGGATGCGCGCCCGTGAGCAACTCGTACGCCAGCACACCCAACGCGTACAGATCGGCCTGATGATCGGTGGACGGATCGCCCGCCGCCTGCTCCGGCGCCATGTACGCCGGCGTGCCAATGGAGGTGCCCACTGACGTCAGCGTCGCGCCAGGTGCGTTGGTGGCCGATGCGGACAGCGCTTTGGCGATGCCAAAGTCGGTGACCACCGCCGTGCCGCGCGACAGCAGCACGTTCTCCGGCTTGATATCGCGATGCACAATGCCGCGCTCGTGCGCATACGCCAACGCTTGCGCGATGTTGCGCAGAATCCCAACCGCCTCGGCCAGCGGCACGGGTCCGGCCAGCATCCGCGCGCGCAACGAATCGCCGCGCACGAACGGCATGGTGTAGTACGGCAGACCGTCGCTCGTGATACCCGTGCTGTGCACCGGCACGATGTGCGGGTCCTGAAGCGCGGCGGCCAGTTTGATTTCGCGCGTGAAGCGCTCCACGCTGAGCGACGCCGACAGTTCCGGCGACAACACCTTCACCACGATCTCGCGCGCGAGCGCATGATCGCGCGCCACGAACACGCGCGACATGCCGCCCCCGCCGAGCTCGCGCTCAAGGGTGAAGTCAGCGCCAAGCGCCGATTGCAGCGTGTCGCGGAGGTCAGTCATGCACAGACGGAAGGGGGTCACCAACGGATTCCGGAATCTACAGCGCAACACCCGTCGCGTCCTCGACCAGGAACGCTGTGCGCAGAAGCCCGCTAGTCGCCGCTCCTGCGCACTGGTACATTCGGCCATGCCCACCCTCGACCGCCTCACCGCCGCGCTCGCCGACCGCTACCGCATCGAGCGTGAGCTTGGGGCTGGCGGCATGGCCACCGTCTACCTGGCGGAAGACCTCAAGCACGACCGCCGCGTCGCGATCAAGGTCCTCAAGCCCGAACTCGCCGCCGTGCTCGGCGCCGAGCGCTTCGTGGTGGAGATCAAGACCACGGCGGCGATGAGTCATCCGCATATTCTGCCGCTCTTTGATTCCGGCGAAGCGGACGGCTTCTTGTACTACGTGATGCCGTACATCGAAGGCGAAACGATTCGCGAGAAGCTCACGCGCGAAACGCAGTTCGGCATCGACGAAGCGGTGCGCATCACGCGCGAGATCGCCGACGCCCTCGACTACGCGCACCGCCGCGGCATCATTCACCGCGACATCAAGCCGGAGAACATTCTCCTGCACGATGGGCGCGCGATGGTGATGGACTTCGGCATCGCGCTGGCGGTGAGCGCGGCGGCGGGTGGGCGCATGACCGAGACGGGCTTGAGCCTCGGCACGCCGCACTACATGAGTCCCGAGCAGGCCACCGCCGAAAAGGAGATCACGCCGCGCAGTGACGTGTACTCGCTGGCCAGCGTGCTCTACGAGATGCTCGCCGGTGAACCGCCACACAGCGGCGGCTCGGCGCAGGCGATCATCATGAAGATCATCGCCGAGCCGGCGCAGCTCGTGACGCAGCTGCGCAAGTCGGTGCCGACGAACGTGGCCGCGGCGCTCGACATGGCGCTGCAGAAGGTGCCGGCCGATCGGTTTGCCAGCGCGGCCAAGTTCGCGGAGGCGCTGGCGAATCCCGCGTTCACGACGCGCGGGACGGCGCAACTCACGGGCGCGACGGGCAGCACACGCGGCGTTGCCACACCGTGGTTCGTGGCCACGGCGGCCGTCGCACTGATCGCCACCGCGGTGGCGGGCTGGGGGCTGCTGCATCCGGCCCCGGTGCCTCGCGTGGCGCGCTTTCCGTTGCTCCTGCCCGAAGACCAGGCGCTGTTCGCGAACTCGCAGGCCACGCTCGCCACGTTGACGCCCGACGGCCGCACGCTCGTCTACCTCGGCAGCGAAGGCGCAGGACGGCGCCTGTGGGTGCGCCCGCTCGATCGGCTCGACGCCACGCCGCTGGCCGGCACCGAGAACGCGGACGCCCCATCGGTGTCGCCCGACGGCACACGCATCGCCTTCCTCGTCTACAACGACGGGAGCTCCGGAACGGCGCGCCGGAACGCCCTCAAGGTGGTGCCGATCGGTGGAGGACCGGTCCTTACGCTCATCGACACACTGGTGGACGCCTACGGCGGCGTCTCGTGGAGCGCTGACGGCTACATCTATTACCACGGCTACGGCAGCCTCGAGGGCAACGGGATCGCGCGGGTCAAGGCGACCGGGGGACGGGCCGAGATTGCCTCTCGGCCCGACAGGAGCCGCGGCGAGAACTTCCACTACAGACCGAGTGCGTTGCCCGGTGGCCGTGGGGTGCTGCTGGCCAGCCGAACGAGGACCGCGAAGGGAACCACGCAGGAGATCGCGGTGCTCGACACCCGCACGGGGACCCACCGCATCCTCACCGCTGGCGTGACTGCGGTCTACGCCGAGAGCGGTCATCTGCTCTTCGTGACGGAGGGGGGCGCGCTGATGGCGGCGCCCTTCGACCTCAGCGGGCTTCGCCTCACCGGGGAGGCCGTGCTCCTCGGCGATAGCGTCGCCGTCGGCGGTGAAAACCTGCAGAACGCCACCATCTCCCTGTCACGCGACGGTACGTTAGCGTACGTCGCGGGGGTGGCGCTGCGTGCGACGCGGGAGTTGGTGTGGGTCGGCCGCGACGGCATCGCACGCGCTGTGGACTCCTCCTGGTCGGGCGAGATGAAAGGGCGCCCGGTGCTCTCACCTGACGGGCGCTCGGCGGCCGTGGTGAGTGAAGGGCAGATCTGGGTCAAGCAGCTTGATCGCGGCCCGGCGATGCGCGTGGCGGCCGTTGGCAACGCGCCCTCGTGGTCACCCGACGGCAAATCGTTGATCTTCGAGACGACCGAAGCACTGCAGGCGGTCCCCGCCGACGGGAGCGTGCTCCCGTCGGGCATCCCAGGCCGCGGCGCATCGCCGCAGGTCTCGTCCGATGGCCAGTGGGTGATCTACGCCCGGAGCGGCGACATCTTCGGTCGGCGCACCTCGGGCGACACGGCGGAAGTCCCGCTCGTGCAGGATCTCGGCCCGCAGTGGGTCCCCTCGCTCTCCCCCGACGGTCGTTGGCTCGCCTATGCATCACAGGAGACCGGGACCCCGCAGGTGTACGTGCGCTCCTTCCCGGCTACCAAGGTGGCCAAGCGCCAGGTGTCGACGAACTGGGCTTATGGGCCGCGCTGGTCGCGATCGGGGCGTGAGCTGTTTTTCGTTCAGAACGACGAGACCGGGACGATGTCGCTGTTCTCAGTGGACGTAGACCCCGGGGCCGTCTTCAGGAGCGGTACGCCGAAGCGGCTCTTCTCGGCCGTGGCGTACGGCCCCCACCGTAACCATCACTTCGACGTCAGCGCGGACGGGCAGCGGTTCCTGGTCACGCGTCCGGTGGGTTCGGGGACTGGCGACGCGGCGAAGGATCGGATCGTGATCGTGCAGAACTTCGCGGCGGAGCTCAAGGCCAAGGTGCGCTGAACGGCGGCCGCCACCGCAGGCCGGGAAAGCGCGCGAAGTCCCGATCGGTCGTGACGAACTCCGCCCCACCTCGATGGCCAAGGCGGCATGATACGCGTCGGCAACCAAGTTCCCGCGCGCGCCGCGGGCGCATCCAGCACAAGCGACTGACAGCCGCACGCTATCAGTCGGGCGCGAACAACTCTCGCAACGAGAGCGCGAAGCCCGGGAGCAGCGCATCGCCGCTTAGGGTGTCGTTCACGCCGAGCACGTCGACACTGCCATCGGCGCGATACACCACGACCGATTCGCGGGGCGGATCGACGACCCAGACGAGTTGCGTTCCGGCCGAGAGCCAATCGCCGACTTTCGCGACGATGGCGCCAGTGCGATCGGTCGGGGAGAGCACTTCGACGGCGAGGTCGGGTGCGAGTTCCGGGAAGCCGTCGGGCATGGGACCGCCGAATCGCTCGCGTGAGACGTAGGCGATGTCGGGTGCGCGCACGGTGTCGGGGCGCCGCGCTAGGGTGAAGCCGGGGTCGGCCGTTGCGAGGCGCCCGCGCGTATGTGACCGGCCGCGCGCTTCGCGCTCGCGCGCGAGGTGATTGGTGAGCGCCACACCGATGCGCAGCGTCAGCGACCCATGATAGAAACCGGCGGGTTCGCGAACGATCAACTGTCCGCGCACCAGCTCCACGCGCTTGCCCGGCGCTTCGTAGCCCAGCAGTTGCTCGGCGGTCATCCCAACTGCGGTAGCGCCCATCGCAGACCTCCGGCGTTTTGATCGGGTTCGTATCATGAGTACAGCATACGTGGCGGTGTCAGCGCCGCGTCACCGCGTTGCCATGAAAAGCTATATTCGGCGGGCGGGCCGAGTCTACAGCCCCATCGCCCGCAGCAGCTCCGGATAGCGCGGGTGCGCCCGCACGGCATCGGTGGCAAACGGCAGCCGCGCCCACCCCGGGTTCAAGCCGTCGCATTGTTCGACAGACTCGAGCGCATAGCGTACGGCATCGTCGGCGCGACCGAGCCGACTCGCCGCAATCGCCAGCACACTCCGCTGTACCACATCGATTTCCGATCGGGCCAGCAATTCCGCGTAGGCGGCCTCCGCACGTCGCGTGTCACCGGCTTTGACATAGGCCAGCACGAGAAAACTTGCGAAGAGCGGATGCCTACCGAACCTGGCGATTGTTTCGTTGACCGCGGCAATCGCGCCACCTGTTTCGTCGCAATATCCGAAGGCCATGAGGCGCCCGTACGCTGCCGTGAACGAGTGCGGATCGAGTTCCTGTGAACGTCTTGCTTCGGCCATGGCGGCGGCAGAATGCCCCGTAAGCGCGAGTATCGCGCTGTTAAAGCCAGCGCAGTTGGCGCTCAACGGGTCGTCGGTCACCGCGCGCGCGAGCTCCGCGAGGGCGCGCTCATCATCCTGCTTGATGCAATACAGCCCGTTGACCGCGTACGCGCCGCGGACTTCGCTGAGTCGTGGCTGCAGCGCGAGCGCGCGCTCCCACCACGCAAACGCCGAGTCCGGATCTCGCTCCAGAAACAGACTGACCAAGGCCAGCGCGCCCATGGCTTCGGCGTGTGTGGGCTCGAGCGCAAGGGCACGCGCGAGTGCGGCCTTTGCTAGCGGGAGCGACTGGGCGACCGGCAACAGGGAGTAGCGCGCCATGTTCACAAGGGTGTCGCCCAGTAACGCGTACGCGTCGGCATTGTCGGGCGTGAAGGCGATCGCGCGCTCGAAGCAATCGCGGGCGGCCAACAGTCTGACCCCGCGCTGCGCCAGCAGGGCCCGCCCTTTCGCGACCAGCTCGAACGCTTCCACTTCCGCCGTCGTGGCCTTCACCACCGGCTGCGCCGGCGGCACGAACGTCACCTGCAGCTTGGCCGAGATGGCGGCGGCAATTTCGTCCTGCACCGCGAACACGTCGGTGAGTTCGCGATCGAAGCGCTCCGACCACAAGTGGTACCCGTCGCTCACCGACACCAGCTGCACGGCAATGCGCAATCGATTGCCCGCCTTGCGGACGCTGCCTTGCAAGACCGTTGCCACGGTCAGCTTCTCGCCGATCTCGGCCAGTGCCGTGCTCCTGCCACGAAATGAGAACGCGGAGTTGCGCGCGGCGACGTGCAGCCCGTCGATCTGCACCAGCGCATCGAGAATGTCGTCGGCGATGCCGTCGGCGAAGTACTGATTGTCGGGGTCGGCGCTGAGGTTTTCAAATGGCAAGATCGCCAGCGACTTCGCGGGTGCGGCTGACTTCGTCGGCGCGGGTTCCACTTCGCTGAGTGCCGAGACGAAGCGTGCGGCGGTTTCGTGGCGATCCACGGCGACGCGTGCGAGCGCTTGCTGCACCGCACGCGCCACCGGCCGCGGTACACCCTCGCGCAATGCCGCGACATCAAGCGGTGTTTGCACGAAACGCTTGGCGATCACCGCTTGCACCGTGGGTCCCGTGAACGGCGGCTCGCCGACAATCATCTCGTACAACACGCAACCCAGGCTGTAGAGATCACTGCGTCCGTCCACGTCCTGGCCCACCGCCTGCTCGGGACTCATATACGCCGGCGTACCCACGCTCATGCCCGCTTGCGTGAGCGTGTCGTTCGTGGTGTCGCTGATCGCCTTGCCGATGCCAAAGTCGGCCACGAGTGCGTGACCGTCCTGCAGCATGATGTTCTCGGGCTTGATGTCGCGATGGATGATGCCTAAGCGATGCGCGTGATCGAGCGCACCTGCGACTTCGCTGGCAATGCGCACCGCCTCGTGCATCGGCAACTGCCCCTGCGCGTCCATGCGATCGCGCAACGACTGCCCCTGCACGTTGGGCATCACGTAGTACAGCGCGCCGTCGGCGTCGCCCGAGTCGTAGAGCGGCAGGATGTGCGGGTGACTCAGCCTCGCCGCGAGTTGGATCTCGCGCAGAAAACGCTCGCGACCGACCGACGCAGCGACGTCGTCGCGCAGGACCTTAATAGCGACATCGCGGTCGTGCTTGAGATCGTGCGCGAGATACACCGTGGCCATGCCGCCCTGGCCGAGTTCGCGGTCGAGGCGATAGCGGTCGGACAGGGCTTCGCGAAGCCGAGTCGCGGCATCGCTCACTTCGCCGCCGTCGCCCACTCAGCGCGCACGGCGTCGAGCCAGCCGTGTGCCAGCACGAGGCGCTGCGAGTTCTCCATCGGGCGGAACAGGACCAAGCGCCCGTCGGCCATGACGTCGAAGTTGGCGTGACCGCGAAAGGGCGGCAGGTCAAAGCCGCCGCGGACGAGGGTGTCACGGGTGACCACGCGCACAGCGGACGTCACGTCGAGGCGGGCGCGCACGAGGACTCCGTCGCGCGGGATGTAGTAGGCGGACTTGCCGTCGCGGGACCACACGGGTTGTTGGCCGCCCGATTCGGAGATGCGATACGCGACCGCGCCGTCGGGGAAGGCGCGCACGTACACCTCGAGTCCGGTGCCCGCCTCGTCGGAGGCGTAGATCACCCAGCGTCCATCGGGTGCGAAGCGCGGTGTCTCCTCACCAGCAGGCGTCGCGACGAATGGGCGCGATGCGGTATCTCCCACGAGACGTCGATAGCGCAGATCGGCCGTGGAGCCTGAGCCAGCGCGGTACATGAGGTACTGCGCATCGGGCGAGATGACGCCTTCCCAGAGCGAGATGTTCGCATCGCGATGAAGCACCTCGGTGCCGCCGGTGCCGTTGGCGGCGCGCCACACGAGCGTTGATCGTTCGCTACCGGCTTGCTCGCGCATCACGAGTCGCGTGCCATCCGGCGTCCACTCGGGACGTCCAAACAGCATTGGCGACGATGCCGCATCGCTGAAGCGCGTCATCGAACGCGCGCGAAGATCGTACGTGAGCACTTCCGGCACGCGACCCCTCGTCAACGCGATGCGCGTGCCGTCGGGCGAGAGGCGCGGTTCCGCAGCACTTTCCAGACCATCGCTCAAGACATCGACTGCGCCACCCGGACTGAACATGGTGAGGGCGGACTTATTCTCACCGAAGCGATAGAGCAACGAGCCATCGGCGGTCATGACGGCGACAAGGATGTCCAAGTCGCTCGCGGCGACCTGGTTCATCAGGCGCGGCTCACCCGACACGACGCGACGTTTTGCATCGTACGCGACGCCGTAAATGGCACCGCGCTCGTTGCCGTAGATGAGGAGCCCATGGTTGACACCCAACACGCGTGACCCACTCACGCCGAGCGGCGCGACCGAGTCTGACGACAGCGAGTACGACATGAGTCGTGAACTGCCGACATTGCCACCCCAATCGGTGAAGAGCAGCGTGGTGCCATCGTCGAGCAGGCGCGGTGATTGCGACAGCCGTCCGGTCTGTACGAGCGGGCGCAGCGTCTTCACCGCACCGCCGTTTTCCGGCACGACGACGATGCGGCCGGCGTCGCCGAGGTAGATGTGGCCGTCCGTCGCCCACTGTCCGTCGCGTGGATTCCGAATGTCGGCTAAGAACTCGACGTTGCCGCCGGCGGCGGGAACCTTCATCAGCTTCCCGTTGTTCGCGAAGGCCACCCATGCACCGTCAGGGGAGAGGAACAGTTGCCTGACCCCTTCAGTGCCTTCCAAGCGATGCGCGCGCACGTCATCGAAATTGCGCACATACGCGCGGGATACACCGGCACTATCGCGGGCGATGAAGGCGACGCGTCGCCCGACGGAGGACACGCCGATGGACGCATACGAGGCGATGATCTGCGCGCCATCGGGTTCATCGATGCGGAACTGCAACGGCACGCGATTGCTCGCCGTGCTGGCGTGCGATGCGCGCCACCAACCGAATCCCGCGACTCCCGCGACGATCGCGAGCACCGCCGCGACGATGAGCGGACCGCGCGACGATTTCGCACGTGCGGTGGCATTGGTCGCGCGTGACGTCGTCGGTTGTCCTTCACGCCCGAGCGCGTCGATGAACTCCTTCGCACTTTCGAACCGATCGGCCGGCAACTTCTCGAGGGCGCGCAACACGGCGTCTTCAACGCCTGCGGGCACCGCTTTGCGTTGCACACTGATGGCGCGCGGTTCTTCGGTGAGCACGCGCGCGATGATCGCCTGCACGCTCGGCCCCGTGAACGGCGCTTCGCCGACGAGCATTTCGTAGGTCACGGCCCCGAGCGCGTAGAGATCACTGCGCGCGTCGATGGTGCGTTCGCCCATTGCCTGCTCGGGACTCATGTAGTTCGGCGTGCCGAGCGAGAGCCCTGTTTGCGTCATGCGTTGGCCACCGGCCGTTTGCACCGCGAGGGCGATGCCGAAATCGGCGACGAGCGCCGAGCCATCATGCAGGAGGATGTTCTCCGGCTTGATGTCGCGGTGGATCACGTTCTGCCGGTGTGCATAGTCGAGCGCGCTGGCGACTTCGCGCGCAATGCGGACTGCGTCGGCGATCGGCAGTTGCCGTTCCCGGTCGAGTCGCGCACGCAACGTTTCGCCGGTCACCAGTGGCATCACGTAGTACAGCAACCCATCCGCGTCACCGCTGTCCAGCAGGGGCAAGATGTGCGGATGCTGCAAGCGCGCGGTCGTGCGGATCTCGGTTAAGAACCGTTCACCGCCGAGTGCGGCGCCGAGATCGGGATGCAACACTTTGATCGCGACATCGCGGTCGTGCTTGAGATCGTGCGCGAGATACACGGTCGCCATGCCGCCGGCGCCGAGTTCGCGGTCGAGGCGGTAGCGGTCGGCGAGCGCGCGCTGCAATCGCGTGAGCGTCTCAGTCATGGCGCACCGTCAGTCCTGACCGGCCATGGATTGCGCACGCGCCCACCGCTCGGCCAATCCAAAATGGGCGATCCATCCATCGAGTACCGCGTTGTCGATGTCCGACTCGTTGACTTCAATCATCCGCGCGATGTCCCGGAGGTGGCGATCGGATCCGCCCATCTGGGCGTACCGCAGCTTGTACACGATGACATACTCGATCGGCGCGAACCGGACGGTCTCTCCCTGAATCTCGCGCTCGACGCGATGTGCCAGCGCCCATTCCTGGAGCGGATCGTTCCCCGCGAGATATACATCGGCGCGCATCGCGGTGTCGTGGTGAATCACGTTGAAGTGACCGTGCGATTCGCGCGCCCGTTCCTCCTCGATCACGTCGGCCGGCGGGCAGTAGAACTCGCCGGGCGACCAGAGCGACGCGAACGTCACGGTGTCCGTCGCGCCGAGTCGGATGACGAGGTCGACGTCGAGCGTCAGCCGCGGATGGCCGTAGACGATGGCGGCGAGTCCACCCGTCACCGCGTAGTCGATACGAGCGCGATTGAGTGGCGCGACGAACAAGCCGACGAGACTAGGCGCCCGCGTCACGCATCAGCTCCCGAACGTGTTCCGCTACTTGTTCCGGCGTCCATGTCGGGTGACGCGCCTGAACACCACTCGCCATCACGTCGCGCGCTTCGATCCACAGCGCCTGTGCGACGCGCACCTTTTCGTCGGCCGTCATGGCGCGGATGCGATCCGTCTGGCGGAAGAGGGCGTCAGTCATGTCGGAATATCACACCCGAGCGCGACCGCCCCAAGGACAACCGTCACTTCGCGCGCCAGCGCTGCTGCCAGTTGAGCACCAGCAGTTGTTCACGTCGACCCGCGTTCGATTGCCGCACCATGACAAACTGTTTCCCATCGCGCCGCACATCCCAGAGCGGTTCGTACAGACCAGTGATGGATGGCACTACCACAACGAGCATCGGTTTGCCAATCGCCGGCACGTCGGTCCCCGTCACGCGCGCCACAAACACCGAGTCGGCGTGGCGGTAGAACAGTTCACCACTGGCCCCCCAGCGTGGCTCGGCGGCGCCGCCCTGGGTCACTGCCCAGCGAGCCCCGTTCTTTTCGAGTCGACAGAGGTACACCTCATTGCTCCCGGACTCGTTGGAGGTGTAGGCCAGCCATTTCCCATCACGGGAGAGCGCGATTCCGCGCTCGTCCAACGGGGACACCCGTAGCGGTATGGCGTCGGCCGGACGATCCAGCGACGCCATGAGAATATCGCGACCGGTGCCCGGGGCATCTTCGCGCCACACCAGCGTGCGCCCGTCGGGCGTGATCTCCAGCTCGTAGATGAGGGTGGGCCGCTCCAACAGGGTGACCGGTGCGCCACCTCCCTCCGCCGCGACGCTGATCACACGCGACCCGCCCCCGCGACCGGTTGCGATCAACAGCCGGCGCCCGTCTGGTGTCCACTGTTGTGCCAGCCTCGCTGAGTCTGACCCGACCCATTGCCCCGTTCCGCGTGTCAGGTCGGTGACCCAGAGCGGGCCGCCAAATGCCGGCCCGCGAATGCTCGCGATCTGATTCCCGGACTGTGCATACCGCGGGCGCACGTACGCCAGGCGCTGGGGCACCGCAATCGCGGTACGGCCATCGCGTCCCACCAGCAAGAGCTCGCGCTCGGACGCGCCTGCGGAGCGGAGGGCGATCAGGCTCCCCGACTGCGAGGCCGCGAACGCCGTGATCTCGTTCGAACCGTCAGCGCCGAGCACCTCGCGTCGCGCCCCCGTGACCGTACGCCGATTGCGTGCGAGGGGCAGCCCCCAGAGGCGTCCCTCGTCTATGAACAGCAGCGCGTCGCCAACGAGTGCGAGCCGCGTACGAATATTCGTCAGTGGGTACAACGAGTCGATCTGCCGACCGCCCTCGCGAATGGCCACAAGCAGTGCACCTCCACCATAGTGCGAGGCCACTGCAATGAGGACGCCGTCGCTGGTCGTCGCAATGCCTCCGAATCTGAGGCTGTCGCCCCGCCCTTGGATGAGCACCCGCGAGGGCGCCCCAGTCAGCGGATACTGGGTGAGCACGCCGCCCGCCGAACTCGCAACGAGTGTGTCGTTGGACATCCACGTCAGTCCGCGTGCCGACACCCCAGGCGCCAGCGTGCGGACAACGCCCGACGCGAGTTCCCTCACCATCAACCCCTGTGTGGCAACGTCGATGTATGCCAGCTGCCGCCCGTTGGGAGAGAAGGCGATCGACAGGGCCGCCGCCGCATGCACGCGGCGTGGAGGCGCGCCGGTTAAGGAGTGGAGGAGTACGACGTCGGCACCAGTGGAGTCGACGTCCCGACTAGCGTACATCGAGCCGTCGGGGCTCATCGCCAAAACAGAGTTGACAATTTGGGGCAGCATGGGGACCACCTGAAACGCCTCGGATGGCACGGGGCGCAGCCATCCCCATGCGGCGAGCGCTGCCACGGCGGTGAAGGCCGCGGCGGTCAACGCCACCCTGAGACGACGGGGCTTTGCGTGCGCTGCAGGTCGCGCACCGGCGTAGGCCGTGGTGTTCCCGATATCCCCACCCGACTCGATTAATGCCGCAAACGCCGCCGCCGTGGCCGGCCGATCGGCGGGCAGCTTGGCGAGGGCCGTCAGGACCGCGCGCTCAATGTGCGGCGGCACGGTGTCGCGCACCGTGGTCAGTGCGGTTGGCCGCTCGGTGAGCACCTTGGCGACAATGGCCTGCACGCTGTTGCCGCTGAAGGGCGCGTCGCCGGTGAGCATTTCATAGGTCACGGCGCCGAGCGCGTAGATGTCGCTGCGCGCGTCGATGACTCGTTCGCCCATCGCCTGCTCCGGCGACATGTACTGCGGCGTGCCGAGGCTCAGGCCCGTTTGCGTCATGCGCTGCCCGCCGGCGGTCTGCACCGCAAGCGCGATACCGAAGTCCGCCACCAGCGCACTGCCATCGTGCAGGAGAATGTTCTCCGGCTTGATGTCACGGTGAATGACGTTCTGGCGATGTGCGTAGTCGAGCGCGCTGGCCACCTCGCGCGCGATGCGGACCGCGTCGGCGATGGGGAGTTGTGTTTCGCGGTCCAGTCGCGCGCGCAACGTTTCGCCGGTGACGAGCGGCATCACGTAATACAGCAGGCCGTCGGCCTCGCCGCTGTCGAGCAGCGGCAGGATGTGCGGATGCTGCAACCGCGCGGTGGTGCGGATCTCGCTCAAGAACCGTTCGCCGCCGAGTGCGGCGCCGAGATCGGGATGCAGCACCTTGATGGCGACGTCGCGATCGTGCTTGATGTCGTGCGCGAGATACACGGTGGCCATGCCACCGGCGCCGAGTTCGCGATCGAGGCGATAGCTACGGCCAAGCGCGGCACCGAGTCGGGCGAGCACGTCACTCATCACGACACGCGTGCGTAGGCCAGGCCATTCATCGTGCGCTGACACCCTCTTTGAGCTGGCGCGCGTACTCCGCTTCGTCGTAGTGCCCCAGCGACGCGGCGATCAGTCCGTCAGCACCCATCGTCCACTCTTCGTACCCGTGGATGCGCACCGCCTTGCCCGTTCCACCGGGACCGGTGTTGGTGCCGGTGAGTGTCCAGTGATACACGGGATGCGCGCCGGTCGTGGTGAGTGAGTCCATCGCAACGATCATGTCCGGAAACGCGGTCATGAACGCCTGCGCCGACGCGGTGATGGCCTCACGTCCAACTGCCGGCGAGCCCGCGTTGATTTTCAGCGAGCCGTGCTCGGCAAAGTGCGCCGCCACGCTTGCCGCCTGTTCGCTGCACCAGGCGGCGGTGTAGCGGGTGGCGAACTCCTTGAGTGCGGAATCGTTCACGGTGGACTGCTCCTTGGGCGCACACGCGTTGACAGCGAACGAGGCGGCGAGCGTGACTGCGAATGCAGATGCGGCAAATACCGTGTTCCGCGTTGTCTTCATGTGGGAAACCATACGACGCATGCCGCAGTATGTCGAGCCGTGTCATCCGCAGACATCCGTCGAGCAACCGCATGAGACGCGGAAGGGTCATCCCCTGATCCCGGCGAGGCGACCTATCGCGATTCCCTCGGCACCACGCGTCGCACGATGATGGTGATGTTGTCGGTGCCGCCGCCGTCGAGCGCGTCCTGCAGCAGCGCCTCGCACACCTGCCTCGCGCTGGTCATGGTGGCCAGACGTTCGGCAATCCGCTCGTCGCTGACGTGCTTGGTGAGCCCGTCACTGCACAGCAGATGCACGTTGCCCCAGTCGGCCGGCAGGTGCGTCACCACGGGAGCGGCCTGATCGCCGCCAATCGCACTGGAGAGCACGTGCGCCAGTCGCGTGTCCTTCGCCACGGCGGCCGTCATCACCCCATGTCCACCAGGTCCTGCGCCATGGTCTGGTCGCGGGAGACCTGCGTGAGGGTGCCGTTGCGCCAGCTGTAATAGCGAGAGTCGCCCACCTGCAGCAGGTAGTAGTTGGGCCAGACTCCCATGTACAGCGTGAGCGTGGTGGCCATGCGGCGGTGCGCGCCCTCTTCACGGCGCGCCGCCAGCACCGCCTCGTGCGCTCGCATGGCGGCGGCCTGCAGTTCCTCGATGAACTGGGCCTCCGACGAGTCGGTGCGGTAGTAGCAGTCCATACTCTCGGTCACGTACTGCATGGCCGTTTCGAGCGCGAGTGCACTGGCCTCTTCACCGCTGGACAACCCGCCCACGCCGTCGGCGATCATGGCGATCACCGCCAGTCGCTCATCGGCCAGGGGCAGACGTTGGTGGTCCGTCAGACTCGTGGCCTGGACATGAACGCGCTTGTGAATGGACGCCAGCAAGAACGCGTCCTCGTTGTTCTTGCGCACATTGCCCTGGTGCGTAAGACCATGGACGTCAAGTTCGTCGTCGAGCGGTTTGCGGGAAGGGTCGGGCATGATGTCTCTCGCTGTGTGGCCGGTGTCCACGGCTACCATAACTCGCAAACGGGACCTTGGACAGAGACCATGTATGGCCGCACCGGCATACCATGCGTATGATTGTCCGACCCCACTCGCCCGCCACGCGTGCCCCACCTCTCACAACAGGCCATGGACGAACTCGCGCGACGTACCTTTCTCAAGACCACGGCCCTCGCGGTTGGAGGCGCGACCTTTGGATTGACACCGGCCTCGGCCGCTGCCGACACGCCAATCCCGTTGCGGGCGCCGAGCGTGCGCCTGGGGATCGCCAGCTACTCCCTGCGCAATTTTTCCCGATCGCAAGCCATCGCGATGCTCCGCACGCTGGGCGTGTCGTACGTCAATATCAAATCGGCACACCTCGGATACGACGCCAATGCGCAGGATTTTGCACAGGCGCGCGCGGAGTTTGCGGCGGCCAACCTGCAGATTGTCGGCGGCGGAACCGTCACGTTCGAGGAGGATTCCGACAGCGGCGTGGACAAGTACTTCGCGTACGCCCGAAACGCCGGGATGCCGCTCATCGTGGCGTCGTGTGATCCGGCCATTCTGCCGCGTATCGAGCGTCATGCCGTTCGGTACGATATCAAGGTGGCCATTCACAATCACGGTCCGGGGGACAAGAACTTTCCCGCGCCCGCCGACGTGCTGAAACATGTGCGCCATATGGATGCACGTATGGGGCTGTGCATTGACATCGGCCACACCGTGCGTACGGGCACCGATGTGGTGGCGGCCATTCGTGACGCCGGACCCCGGTTGCACGATCTCCATCTGAAGGATTTGCGGGACTTGCGAGAAGTCAGCAGCCAGTGCGTGGTGGGGGAAGGCGCGATTCCGATTCCCGACATTTTGAAACAGCTGTCGGCCATGAAATTCGCCGGCTGCGCCAACCTCGAGTACGAGATCGAGGCGACCGATCCCCTGCCCGGCATGCTGCGCTCAATGGCCTACCTGCGTGGTGCGCTGGCCGGCATTGATGCCATGCCGAAGCGTGGCTGACCGTACGTGAAGCGCGGCGATGCTCGCACACTGACGGCCTGCGCAGGTGTGCTGGCGCTGGTTGGCTTCACTGCCTGTGAACGGGGCCCCGCGCCGGTCGCACCGGTGCTTACGCCCACCCAGGCGCTCGCCACGTTTCGATTGGCGCCGGGGTATTCCATCGAGCTGGTGGCGGCCGAGCCGCTGGTACACGATCCGGTAGCGGTCGACTTCGATGCCGATGGTCGTATGTACGTGGTCGAGATGAGCGGCTTCATGCCCAACGTCAGCGGCACGGGCGAGCAGGTGCCCGACGGCAAGATTGTCGTGCTGGAGGACACCGACCACAACGGCACGATGGACCGCCGCACCGTGTTTCTCGACAGCCTGGTGCTGCCTCGCACCGTCGCGGTGCTGGAACACGGCGTGTTGGTGGGCGCACCGCCGTTCCTGTGGCTGGTGCGCGATACCACCGGCGATTTGCGCGCCGATTCGCGTGTGGTGGTGCGCGGCGACTACGGCAGCACCGATGCCAACCCCGAGCACAATGCCAACGGCGCGCTCTGGGGCCTCGACAATTGGCTGCATTCGGCCAACGATACACGGGAACTGCGCCTGCGCGCCGACGGCACCTTTGAGTCGCGCGCCATCCCATCGCTGGGCCAGTGGGGCGTGTCCAGTGACGAGTACGGCAGACTGTATCGCAACAGCAACGAAGACCCGCTGCGCACCGATCTCGTGCCGGCACATTACGGCGCCCGCGAGGGCGCGGCGTCGCCGGGGCGTGGCGTGTAT
This sequence comes from Gemmatimonadaceae bacterium, assembly GCA_016720905.1. Taxonomy (NCBI): domain Bacteria; kingdom Pseudomonadati; phylum Gemmatimonadota; class Gemmatimonadia; order Gemmatimonadales; family Gemmatimonadaceae; species Gemmatimonadaceae bacterium. The sequence continues at coordinate 325,188 of JADKJT010000002.1, forward strand.
GCGGCGCTCACCGCGAACGTGCCGGTCTTTCCGTCGCATAAAACGCCCGCCGTCAATCGCGGCTACCGCGAGAAGACGTTGCGCGCCGACAGCACGCTGGCCCACTACACGTCGGCAGGGAGTCCCACGGCGTATGTGGGCGATCGATATCCGGTCGCCATGCGACACAGCGTGTTCGTCACCGAGTCGGCGGGCAATCTGGTGGGCCAGTTTACGGTCGCGGATAGCAGTGGTGCGCCGATCACGGCGCGACGCGCGCAGGACAGTACGGATTTCCTCACGTCCACCGATGAGCGGTTTCGTCCGGTGAGCCTGGCGAACGCGCCGGATGGCACGCTGTACGTGGTGGATATGTACCGTGGCATCATCCAGCACCGCACCTACATCACGGACTACCTCGAAGAGAAGATTCGCGAGCGCGGCCTGGAGACGCCGCCGGGCCACGGTCGCATCTATCGCATTGTGTACGACAGCACCGGGCGAGGTGCGCCACCACGGCTGTCGGCGATGTCATCGACACAACTGGTGGCCACGCTGGCGCACGCCAATGGCTGGTGGCGCATGACTGCGCAGCGGCTGCTGGTGGAACGTCGGGACACGCTCGCGGCCCCCGCGGTGCACGCGTTGCTGCGCCACACCGATGCCCGCGTTCGACTGCACGCGTTGTGGACGCTGGATGGGCTGGGCATGCTCGACGCCGCCACCGTGATGTCAGCGCTTGCCGATGCGTCGCCGCATGTGCGCGCGGCAGCGGTGCGCCTGGCCGAACCGTGGATTGCGCGCGACGATGCCACCATTCGTGCGGCGGCCGTGGCGTTGGCCCAGGACTCGGCGGTATTGGTTCGACGGCAGCTGGCCGCGTCGCTGGTGGTGTTTCCCGAAGCGCGGCGGTTGGCGGTGGCGAGCATGATGCTCCGCGATGGCGTATCGGACATCGTCGTTGCGGATCTCATGGCGCACGCCGCGGGACCTCGCGCCTTGACGCTGCTGACGCCGGTGATCGCGCGTGCTGCCGCCGGGAATCGCGACGACAGCGCTGTCGTGGAAGCGTTGGCGGCGCAGGTCGCACGGAGTGCTGATGGCGCACACACTACCGCCGCGCTGGCGTGGACTGGTGAGGGCGCGCGGCGTCGGTCACTGCAGGTCGCGTTGTTGAGCGGCCTCACCCGCGGCGCCACCGGATTGCGAACGCCTGTGGAGCTTGCCACTCGCCCGGCCTCACTGCTGGCCCTGACGCGCAGCAACGACACGGCGCTGGCGGCCGCTGCGCGTCGTCTTGAGGCGCGATTGCATTGGGCGGGGAAGCCCGCGCCCGCCGTGACAGCGCGAACGCTCACTGAGGCAGAAACGGCGCGCATCGCGGTGGGACGTGACGAGTTCGGAAAAATCTGCGCCGCCTGTCACCAGGCCAACGGTGCCGGGTTGCCCGGTGTCGCGGCCAGCCTGGTCGGATCCGCCTATGTGAATGGCGCGCCGTCCAGACTCATTCGCATTGTCCTGCAGGGCAAGGACGGCACCATGTTGATGCCGCCGATTGGTGCCACCATGAGCGATGAGCGCATCGCCTCGATCCTGTCATTCATTCGCCGCGAGTGGGGGAACCGTGCCGATCCGATTGACGCCGCGGCGGTGAAGGAAGTGCGCGGCGCCACCACGGGACGACACCGCGCGTGGACGGTGGAGGAGTTGGCGAACGTCAGGTAGGTGCTTAGCCGCCCGGCAGGAGTCGGCGGTATTCAACGCCGCCAATCGTCGCCGTGGTTTCGGACGTTATGGCAAACGGGATGGGCGCCCCGTTGCTCGCGGAAAAACCCGCGCGATTGTTCAGGTCGATGGCCGATTGGCCGCTTGGGCGACACGTCGCCGCCAGCGAAATGGTGAACGTCGCGCCGCTCAGCGCGTAGCATCCACGCTCATAGCCGGCGAGGTTCCCCGTCGAAGTCGCATCCTGTGCCTCGTTGTAGAGATATGTGCCATCGGGTTCGAAGATGACGAAACTCCCATCGATGCCATCGGCGCGCGTGAAGGAGCCCACCAGGCCAGTGGCGACGTTGGCCACCGCATCCAGGACAACCGTTCCGCCGGAGAACGTAAGCGTGAGCTGGTTCCCGTTGCGCACCAGCTTTCCCGAGAGCCCCACCGCCGGAGTGGCCTGCGAATCCCACACGCCGCATCCGCCGTTGCGATCGGTGTAGGCAACGAGAATGGAAAACGTCCCATCGGTTGCTCGCTTGTACGCGCCGTACTCGGTGCCGTTGCCATTGTTGAGGCACGTCGGATCCTCGTCGCGAATGGCCGACGAGAAATTCCCCGACGACCAGAGGGTCAGATAGTTGCGGCGTCCGTTGACGACGGCCACATACGTCCCTTCGTAGGCTTCGAGGGTGGCGTTCCCGCGGCAGTTGATGCCGATGTCGACGACGTTTGCCGTTGCCACACGCCCCTTGGCCCGGGCCAGGGAGCACGTCCGCAGCGGCGCGCGAGGGTTCGTGGCCACGACCACGCTGTAGTCGGTGCCCGTGGGTAGCGCGTTCGGGAAGGTGAACGCCTCGGCCAGCGCGGCGACGGCCAATGGTGCGCCACCGTTCAGACGCAGCGTCAATCCGTCACCACCAAGTCCCGAGATCGATCCGCCGATGGTGATGCCCGGCGCGCCGCAGGTGATGGTGAGGTTAGTGACGTCGGCGCCCTGCACGGCGCCGACGCTGTTGTTGATGGCGCACGTCTGCCCAACCGGCTGTGCCGAAACCGTGATCGCGTACGGCGCCTGGCTGGCCACTCCCGGAAAGGAGAACGTCGTGGCGCCGGCGGCGAGGCTTTGTGGATTGGCGCCGTTGAGCTGCAGCGTGAGCCCTGTGCCCGTCAACCCGCTCACGGAGCCTTTCACGGCGTAGGTATTGGTGGTGCAGGTGAGGGTGATGTTCTCGACGTCTGCATTGGCGGTACCGGTCGCGTTCCCCAGTACGCACGTCTGCCACGGGAAGGTCGGCTGGGCCTTCACGGTGATCGCGTACGTCGACTTCTTGGGGACATTGGTGAAGAAGAAGTCGGTCCACGCACTCTGCAGGGTCTGATCGTTGGCACCATTCAGTTGCAACACCGCATCGCCGCCCTTCAGGCCGCTGATTGTGCCATGCAGACGCACCCCCTCAGTGGTGGGGCCGCCGTCCGGCCCGCTGGACGAGTCGCCGCCTCCGCCACAACCCGACGCGAGGACGAGCAGCGCCGGAATGACGAGTCGACGAGGGCGGGAAAGGCTTTGGGATGCGCGCATGAATCGGGAACAGAGAGTGAAAGGTGGTTGTCGCGAAAATTACGCGGCACGGCACAGTTCGCCAGCAGCATTGCGTTGCTACCGTCGGCGTCACTGCGCATACTCTGGGTCGCGCTCCCATTCACCCGCACATCCGCCGCCGTCGCCATGCATCGATTCACTTTCGTCCTGAGCACGACATTGTTGTTCAGCGCACGGGCCCTTCCGTCGCAGCCGCCGAGTCCTCGACCGGCCCGGTCCGGCGCGGGCGGCTCTGTGCCGCAACGCCCGGTGTTCGACGTGGCCGACGCGACCATTCCGCAGATGCAGGCGGCGCTCGCCGAGGGTCGCGTGACATCGCGCGAGCTGGTGCTGCTGTATCTGGCGCGCATCGCCACCTACGAGCACACACTGAACGCGGTGATCACGGTGAGCCGCACGGCGCTGGCCGAAGCCGATGCCCTTGATCGTGAACGGGCGCAAGGACGCGTGCGCGGACCGCTGCACGGCATTCCCGTCGCCCTCAAGGACAACATTCACACCACCAACATGCGCACCACCGGTGGGGCATTGGCCTTCAAGGATCTTGTACCTCCGTACGAAGCGACACTGACAAAGAATCTCAAGGACGCCGGCGCGATCATCATTGCCAAGACGGTGATGACCGAGCTGGCGAACTGGGTGGCCGGGAGCCCGACACCGATGCCCGGCAACTACAGCGCGGTGGGTGGCTATGGCATGAACCCCTACGATCCGCGTCCCGATCCGCGCCCAGGCTTCAACGACGGACGCCCCGTGATGAACACGGGCGGATCAAGTTCTGGAATCGGTACGGCGGCCAGCTTCTGGGCGGCCAACGTAGGCACCGAGACATCAGGCTCCGTGCTGAGTCCGTCCAACCAGAACATGATTGTCGGCATCAAACCCACGGTGGGTCGCATCAGTCGCTACGGTGTTATTCCCATCACGGCCGATCAGGACACCCCGGGCCCCATGGCGCGCACGGTTGAAGACGCCGCCATCATGCTGGGCGCGCTCGAGAGTGCGGCGCCCGATCCGCAGGATGCGGCCACCAAAACCTGCGCACCGCCGGCCAATCGCGACTATCGTCCGTTTCTCAAGCGCGATGGACTGAAAGGCGCGCGCATTGGGGTGCCACGCGCGTTTTTCTTCGACCCCTTCACGGTGCCTGGTACGAGCGCGCCGCGCGGCGGGATCAGCGCGGCGCAAACGGCAGTGATCAACGAGGCGATTGCGGTGCTCAGGAAAGAGGGTGCCACCATTGTGGACCCGGCCAACATCCCCAGCGTGGTCACCGCCGACACCACGCGCAATTTCCTGTTCTGGAATACCTGCAGCGGTGTGGACAATCGCAAAGGACAGAATGCGAATTGCTCCATCGACTTCACCTACGGCATGAAGCGCGACTTCAATGTGTGGCTCGCGTCACTGGGTACCACGGCGCCGTTCAAGACACTGTCGGAGCTGCGCTGGTTCAACATTGCCAACGCGCCACGCGGCGCCATCAAGTACGGCCAGTCGCTGCTGGATATTTCCGACGAAATGGACTTGGTCGCGGACAACGCGAAGTACACTGCCGATCGCGCCAAGGATATCGACCTGGGCGGCACGCACGGCCTGGACGAAGTGATCAATGCCGAACGCCTTGACGCCGTGCTGTTTCCCGGCGCCAGCGGCGCGTCCATCTCGGCCAAGCCGGGGTACCCCACGGTGGTCGTGCCCTTCGGGCGGATTCCCAACGCCCCTACGCCGGCGTTTCCTGCCGGCTTTGATGCGCAACCCACTCCGTATGGCGTGAGCTTTGCGGGTGGGGCGTGTAGCGAGCCCAGGTTGATCGAACTGGCCTATGCGTTCGAGCAGGCCACCAAACGGCGAGTGGCGCCGCCGCTCAAGTAACCCAGCCTTCAAGTGTGGTGCTGCGGGGTGAGTGGGTAGAAACGACGATCGGACCGCACGTCAGGCGTGGCCACATGACCACGCGGCCTGGCCGAACCCCCTGAACGTTTTAACCACAAAGTGCGCGAAGTGCGCGAAGAACTGACAAGGATCACCTTCGCGAACTTTGCGAACTTTGCGGTAGAATTCCCCATTCCAGTGTTGGCCGAAAGCGGAGAAAGGATCGTGTACCAACCCTGCGCGAGCCCGAAACTCAGCCGCTGGTGCCGAACTGCCGGGTGAACTTCACGAACAGCGAACGCTGCTGCGGGCGCGTCCAATCGAAGAACCCGGCGGCCTCGCGTCCGTCGTTGAACACGATGAACAGCCCGGTCCCGGCGGTATTGAGCCACCCAAAGCGCACGTTCGCCGAAAAGATGCCCGCCTGGTTGTTGTACTGCGTGAGCGTCTGCACGAACACGCGCGGCGTGAAGAAGTAGTTGAGCCGCACCGCTTGCAAACTGCTGATGAAATGGCCCTGCGGCAGGCGCACATCGTTGTAGTCGGCGGTGAACGAACCCGAGATGGCGGCACCGCGTCGCACCGTGAGCGTGCCACTGCCGCCACTGCGACGGCCCGTCCAGAATTCGCCGACATCGAAGCGACCGGTGGCCGAGACGTTTTCGCTGGGATCGGTGGTGTAGTCGAACCCGAACGTGCCCCAATCGTACGAGCCGACGGGGATCACCACGCCGGGCGCGATGGTGAACGGCGTCTGCAGCCCTTCGTGCGAAATGTTGTACTCGGGGCCGAACTTGGTGCTGTTCGCCAGCTCGATTTCGGTGAGGTCAAGATGGATGTATCCGGTCTGGTAAAAGTTATCGGTCAGTCCGGTGAATGCGCGGTAGCTCACGTGCGGGTTCCACTGCTTGAACCAGTTCCACTGCGGTTCGCGCACCAGCCGCATGAAGGTGGCATCGAACGCCCGGTACCCCCCCGGCCGACTCATGAAACCCACTTCCGGATTGAAGTCGTCTCCCACCTGCGCAATACGCGCGTTGTGATTCCACACGCTGGTCTGGTACGCCAGTCGTCCGCTGTAGGCGTTGGCGTCACCGTCTCGACCACGGGTGGTGGTGCGCGCCGCCCAAAGATCGCTCGTCCAGCGTTGGCCAAGCCCGAGGCGTCCATCGATGGCGAACGTGCGATTGACATCGTCGCCGTCCTTCGTGGAGAGGCGCTGTACCATCATGGCGCCAATGCGGGAACGCGAGGACAATTCGCGCGTGGCGCGCGCCACGCTGAACGATTGCCCGGACGAGCTGGTGTCGGAGGCGTCGGTGACCATCTGCAGCACGCCAACCGTGGTGCCGCCGACACGCCCCGAGAGGCGGCCGCCGCCGATGATGGATTGCGGCGTGCCATTGTTGTCGATGCCGATCCGTCGCGTGAAGAACAGGTCAACCGCCTGCGGCGTGCCCGCCGAAAACGTACCGGCGTTCTCGAGGAAGAACGGACGCTTCTCGGGAAAGAACACCGGAAAACGCGTCAGATTGACGCGCTGGTCGTCCACCTCCACCTGCGCGAAGTCGGTGTTGTACGTGAGATCGAGTGTCATGGCCGGAGTGACACCGTACTTGATTTCACCGCCCACCTCGGTGGGAGTGGTGGACCGCGCGATCCCCTGCGTCCACTGACGCTGCGCCGACGTGAGCACATACGGTGTCACGGTCTGAATGCGCCGCGTGGGCACCGTGAGACCAACCAGCTGCCCCGCCATGGACAACCGATACAGGCTGAACTGCCGCGGAATGAACGACCAGTACAGCTCTTCATTCTTCCGACGAATGGTCCGGGACACATTGAGCCCCCACGTCTGCTCGCCGCTCCCCGACTGATAGCGCAGCGTGGAGTACGGAATGCGAAACTCCGCCGTCCATCCCAACGAGTCGATGTGCGTGGCGACCGTCCAACTGGCGTCCCAGTTCACGTTGAACCCGCCCAGTGCACCGGCTTGCGCACGATTTTGCCCGACGACAGCCGCACCGCCGCCCTCGCCCTCGCGGATCACCTGCCCGTCGTACTCGATGCCCGACGGCGTCGTGGCAAACACAAAGCCGTTCTGGTGATCGTGATAGGTGTCAAAGATCAGGGCGATGTGATCGCTGCTGCCCAACTGTCCGTCGCGTACTTTCTCGCCCGGAACAATGAGTTGCGGTTCGCGGTCGAACATGCGTGCGCCGATGTAGAGGTACACGCCGTCGGTGGCCAGCCGCACCTCGGTGCGCTCCGAGCCCGGGACGCCTTCGTTCAGCTCGCGTTGGACGAAATCAGTGATCGGTGCGCCACCACTCCATATCGCCTCGTCCAGGCGTCCGTCAATCTCGGGCGCGGTGGTGATGCGCTGCGCGCGGGCCACGGGTTTGGGCCGCGCACGGGCTGCGCGCGCGAACGAGTCGGCCTGCGCCGCGTCCAGGCGCGTGGGGGTCTGCGCACGCGTAACCGTCGCGCTGGCGATCGATGCGATCGCGATGGACCCGACCACAACGCGTGTGCGTTGCGCGAGGCGGACCAACAGGTGGCCGCGACGAGCACGGCGGGACAGGGCGCGCGGAAGGCTGAGTTTGCTTGGCATTTCAGGAGCCAAGTCTGCGCGCTCGTGGTGGATTTCGCTACCGGAGGGTGCGACGAAGAGAGACCGGTCGCTGGCGGACGGTGCCCCACTCTCTCACATTTCTGTCCGACATTGTCCTGCGGCCACCATGCGGCGGGAGAGTCCTGACCTCAGGAGGCATTGCAGATGACGAAACCCATACAGCCGCATGGGCAGCCAACCGCCCGCTTCGGCAAGACACGAGTTCTGCAGCTGGCCGGCGTCGCCGTCGTCGCCCTGGCCGGCCTCGTGGGCACTCGCCCGAGCAAGACGCTGGTTGCCCAGGACGCCGCCCCCACGTTCACCAAGGACGTGGCTCCCATTCTCTACAAGAACTGCACCACCTGTCACCGCCCCGGTGGACTGGGCCCGTTCACGTTGCTGGACTACGACACGGCGAAAAAGAACGTGGGCGACATTCGCGATGCCGTGAAGACCGGTTACATGCCGCCATGGCACGCCGAAGGGCCTCACGGGGCATTCGCCAACGATCGACGCCTGTCCGACACCGAGAAGCAAACCATTCTGCGGTGGATTGAAGCGGGCGCCAAAAAGGGCGACGTGAAAGCGTTGCCGCCGGCACCGGTGTACGCGACCAGCTGGGAGGTGGGGACACCCGACGCCGTGGTGACCATGCCCAGTGACTTCACCGTACCCGCCGCCGGTACCGTGGAATATCAGTACTTCGAAATCCCCACCAACTTCACCGAAGACAAGTGGGTGCAGGCCATCGAATTCATGCCGGGAGCGCGTGAAGTGGTGCATCACGTGTTGGTGTATGCCAAGGTGCCGCCGGCGCCTGGCGCTGCTGAAGCCGCCGCTGCGGCCGCGGCCGCGGCGAAGGCCGCTGGCACCCCGCCGGCACCGCGTCCAACGCCGCTGTTTGTGCGCAAGCAGCAGTACGAAGGAACCGAGGAGCCACCAGCGCGCATCGATTCACGCAATCCACCGCCACGTCAGCTGGGCACGTTGATTGGCGGAACGGCCCCGGGCACCAACGTGATGAAGTTCCCGGCCGGTACAGCGCTCAAGATTCGCGCCGGAACGGTGCTCACGTTCCAGATGCACTACACCGCGCGTGGCCACGAAATGCACGACCGCACCAGCGTCGGCTTCAAGTTCGCGTCAGCCGCGCCCGATGAAGAGATTCGTATGGCCGCCTTCGTGAACACTGCCCTGAAGCTGCCCGCGGGAGCGAAGGACGTGCCGGTGAACGCCGAGCTGGAGCCCACGCAGAACATTCGCATTTGGGGATTGCTGCCGCATACGCATTTGCGCGGGACCGGCTGGAAGTACACGCTGGAAAAACCCGACGGCACGTCGGATGTGGTGCTTGATGTGCCGCGCTACGATTTCAACTGGCAGACGTACTACTTCTTTGCCACACCGCTGGACGTTCCGGCCGGTTCCAAGCTCAAGTCCACCGCCTGGTACGACAACTCGGCCACCAACAAGAGCAACCCGGACGCCAGCAAGGACGTCAAGTGGGGCGACCAGACGTGGGAAGAGATGCAGTACACCGCGTTCTTGTACAGCGTGAACAGTCAACGGCGCACGGCGCCCGCGAAATAGCACCTGCGCCACTCACCTGCGAAACACTGAACGGCCGCGCTCGCGGCCGTTCAGTGTTTCATCCGCCTGACGATCGCTATTTCCCTGACACTGCCGAATCGATAGCCGCCCGCAACGTCGACAGCGGTGCGGTGCCCGGAATACGGCGGGCGCCCACCACGACCGTGAGGGGCGCGCCAACCCGCGCCGTGTCCGCCCACGCGATGTCGGTGCGTATCTGGCGCAGCATGCGATCGCTCTCTGTGCAGTTGCGCAGCGCAAACGCGTCGATGCCCGGCACCGAAGCCAGCGAGTCGAGCAGCACCTTCACGTCACGCGACCCGCCCCATCGCTCCTGCGCCGCAAAAATGCGGGCGCTGGTTTCCCAGAACTTCCCTTGCGCGGCGGCGCAGAGCGCTGCACTGGCGGCGCGCACCGCATCAGGGTGCTCACGCAGCGGATAGTGCACCCAGGCCAGGCGCACCGTACCGGGTTCGATGTACTCGGCGCGGATGGTTGGCAGCGTGGTCTCAAACCAGGCCCGGCAGCCGGCGCACTGGTAGTCACTCACCACAAACAGCTGCACGCGGGCCGAGTCTGCGCCAAGCACGCGTCCATGGTCGGCCTCCAGCATCATGAGGTCGAGGGAGCGTTCATTGCGCCCCGGGGGCAACTTGCGGACATCCGCGTAAGACACATCGGCGGCCGCGCTGCGCGGCGTATCACGGCAGGCAGCCGTCAGCAGCAGGGGCAGCACGCACAGAGTGCGCCGCACGGCCACGCGAATCGGGATACGAACAGTCGACCAAAGCATGCGGTAAGATACTCTCACTATCGGCTCTCGCCCACTCGTCGTAACCTACACGCTCACGCCCAATCGGCTGTTCCTCTGCTGGAGTCTCGAATGAACGTGCTTCGCTGCGCCCTCGTGGTCAGTGCCGCCGCGACGGCCGTCGCCGCCGCGGGTTGTGCTCGCGAACGGCCCCCGGTCGATCCACAGCTGGTCTCGCAGTGGATGCGCACGTCGCTCGCCTTCGTGCGCAGTGAGCGCCTGGGTCCGCCGGTCGCCGCGCGTATCTCGGCCTACAGCGCGCTCGCACTCTACGAAGGGTATGCCGCCGACACGCGATCGTCACTGCGGTCGCTGGCCGGTCAGTTGAACGGACTGCAAACACTGCCCCTGGCGCCCGCGGGCGACGCGCTGGACGGCCCGTCGGTTGCCGCCGAGGCGGAGCGCGTCGTCATGGATTCGCTGTTTCGGGACGGCATGCCGGGCACACGACGGACCATCGACTCACTGGCAGCGGCGCAGGTGGCCGCGCGCGCGGCCGCCGGTGTCAGTGCCGCCGATCGCGATCGGGCGCTCGCCCACGGGCGCGCCGTGGGCAATGCCATCCTCGCCTGGGCGGCCACCGACAGCTTTTTCGCGACGCGGGGTCGGCCGTGGGCTCCGTCGGGAAAGCGCGAGGAGTGGACCAATACCGCCAACGTGTCGCAGTTCGTACCGCAGACCCTGTCCGGTCAGTCCGACCTGGTGCAGCTGGCAAACCCCAATGTGCACGAGGACGTGGAAGGCGCCACCACGAAAGGCACGTTCACCAACCGGCCCAAGGCCGAGGGGGCCACCACACTGCCCGCGTTCAATCCGATGAAGCCGACCGAGCCGTATTGGGGCACGTTGCGCCCGTTCGTGATTGCCAACGGTGATGAATGCGGGCCGCCGCCGATGCCGGCGTACTCGGAACAGGCGTCATCGGCATTCTACAAAATCGGCAAGCAGTTCTACGACACGGTGAGCGCCCTGACCCCTGACCAGAAGCAGATCGCGCTCTTCTGGGCCGACAATCCGGTGGCCACCGGGACTCCGGGCTTTCATTGGATCAGCGTGGTGAACCTGATGGTGGCGCGGCGCGGTCTCAGTGCCGACGATGCCGTGGCGCTGTACGCCCTCACGTCGATCGCGATCCACGACGCGTTCATCGGCTGCTGGCGCGAGAAGTATCGCTCGAATGTGGTGCGACCCGTGACCTTTGTGCAGCGCGTCTTCGACAAGAAGTTCCAGACCGTGATCCCGACGCCGCCTTTCCCGGAGTATCCGTCGGGGCACTCCGTGCAGTCCGGCGCCGCGGTCGAGGTACTCATCGCGATGCTCGGCGACACGATTCCTTATATCGACTCCACCCAAGTGGACATCGGTCAACCACCGCGTGCGTTTGCGTCGTTCTCCGCGGCACGCCGTGAAGTCGCCATCTCCCGCGTGTATGCCGGCGTGCACTACTTCCCGGCCGTCGCGGACGGTCTCACGCAGGGACAGTGCATCGGCCGGAAGGTCGGTGCGCTCAAGACTCGGCGCGGTTCGTGACGTTTCAACGTCGATGGCGCGGCACGGTTATCGCCGGTGCCACAATCGTCGTCGGGGCGTGCGGTGACACCGGCGCGCGTTCGCCGGTGGATACCAGCTGGCATGACGCATCGGGGTATCGCTGGCGCGCGCTTGGCGTCGCAACCAGCGGAGGCGTCGGCTTCACGATGCTCACCGCGTCCGCCACGGGTCTCACGCATCAGAACGACATCGACGAAACGCGGGGCCTGGACAATCGCGGCTTGTTGGATGGTGCCGGCGTGGCCCTGGGTGACGTGGACGGCGACGGTCTTCCCGATATCGTCCTCGCGTCCATCGAGCACCCTGCAGCCCTCTATCACAACGCGGGGAATTTCCGCTTTTCCGATGTGACGGCATCCAGTGGCCTCGACTTCACCGCGCTCGCCACCACAAGTGTGGTGTTGGCCGACGTCGATGGGGATCGCGATCTCGATCTGGTGGCGGGGACCTTTGGCGGACCCGTGGCGTTGTTCGTGAATGACGGGAGGGGCCATTTCACCAACGGCACCAGTGCGAGCGGTCTCACCGGCGGATACAACGCCACCACGATGACGCTCGCGGACGTGGACGGGAACGGGTCGCTCGATCTCTATGTGGGCACGTACAAAACGCACAATGCGCTGGATGCCTTTCCGCCGCAGGCGCGGTCGTTCGACCAGGTGCTGAAGAAAGTCGGCGATTCGGTGGTGGTGGTGGATGAGTGGAAGAAGGAGTATCGCGTCGAAGCGCGCCCGGATCTGGGCGGTTTCATGCGCTCGCAGCGAGCCGAGCCCGACCTGTTCTTTCTCAATGACGGCGCCGGGCACTTTACGCGCACGCCGATTGTTGGCACCCGGTTCCGCGACGAACATGGCACCCCGTTGACGATCGATCCCGACTACTTCACGTTGGCGGCGCGGTTCTACGATGTGAATGGTGACGGTGCGCCGGATCTGTACGTGCAACGACCTCGAGGATCCGGATCTCTTCTGGCTGAACGACGGTACCGGCAACTTCCGGCTGGCGCCGACGCTGGCGCTTCGCGAGACCAGCAACACCTGCATGTCGGTGGATTTCGGCGACGTGAACCGCGACGGTCTGGTGGACCTCTTCACCACCGATATGCTGTCGCCCACGCTGGCCGCGCAGCAGCGTCAGATTCCCACGCACACGCCGCTCCAGAAACCGGTGGGACTTTCGCCCGAGCGCACGCAGTGGATGCGCAACATGCTGCAACTTTCGCGAGGCGACGGCACCTGGGCGCAGATCGCCGATTTCGCCGGCGTGACCGCCACCGACTGGACGTGGGGGTCGGCGTTTCTTGATGTCGACCTGGACGGGTATGAAGATCTGTTGGCGCTGAACGGTCACCGCTACGATGTGCGCGAGGCCGACCCGTACGACCGCATCCGGAACAGTTTTCCGCGCGTGCCATGGAACCGGGAGTCGAAGGAGTTCCCCACACTGCGCGCCACCAATTTCGCGTTTCGCAATGGCGGCAAGCTCGCGTTTCAGGATGTGAGCCGCGCGTGGGGCTTCGGCGCGGACAGCGCCATCTCGCAGGGGATGGCGTTGGCCGATCTCGATGGGGATGGAGCGCTCGATGTGGTGGTGACCCGTCTCGATGCGCCATCGGTGGTGTATCGCAACCAATCGGGCGCGCCACGCGTCTCGGTGCGCCTGCATGGCCTCGACGGCAACACGCAGGGCATCGGCGCGGTGGTGACCGTGCGTGCCCCGCGCTTGCCGGTGCAATCCCGGGAGATGACATCCGGCGGATACTATCTGTCCGGCAGCGATGCCCAACTGACGTTTGCCGCAACACTCGACAGCGCCATTACCATCGACGTGCGGTGGCGAAGCGGTCGACACAGTGTCATTGCCGGCGCGCGGGCCGACCGCTTGTATGACATCACTGAGGACGCTGCCCTGCCCATCGTGCGGGACAGTACGCAGGCGCCCACCCCGCTCTTTGCCAACGCTTCCGCGCTCCTCGGTGGGGCTGCACACGTCGACTCGCTGTTCGCGGACTTCCGGCGGCAACCGTTGCTGCCATCGCGCCTGAGTCAACTTGGCCCCGGCGTAAGTTGGATCGACATTGATCGTGATGGACGGGACGATCTGGTGTTTGCCAGCGGCCGTGGCGGGCGACTGACGGTGCTGCGCAACACCGTTACCGGCTTTGTCCCGCTTGCCGTGCCGGGTGACCTACAGGCGTACGATCTCACCACCGTGCTGCCCGCAAGCGATGGCCGCGGCGGCCTGTCGCTGTTGGTTGGTCAATCCAACTACGAGGCGGCGGATGCCGTCGCGGCGCTGTCGGTTCCCTCGGTGCTCCGCTACCCCATTGGCAGCGGGACGCGCATCGGTGCATCGAGCCGCGTGTTGGCTGGCGACACCGCCGGTATCGGTGCCCTGGCCATGGCCGACGTCAACGGCGACGGTCTGCTCGATCTGTTCGTTGGCGCGCGGGCCATTCCCGGTGCGTGGCCCTTGCCGGCCCGATCGCACCTGCTGCTTGGCACAACCGGCGGTGGCTTCGTTGCCGATACGATCAACACGAAGGCACTGTCCACGCTGGGACTGGTATCGGCCGCCGTGTTCGCGGATCTCGACGGCGACGCGCATTCCGACCTCATTGTGGCCACCGAATTCGGGCCGGTGCGCGTGCTGCGCAACGAAGGCGGTGCGTTGCGTGATGTCACGCGCACGATGGGAATGGGCGAACACTCCAGTCGCTGGAACGGCGTGAATGTGGGAGACTTCGACGGCGATGGACAACTGGACATCGTGGCCACCAGTTGGGGCCGCAACATCCCGTGGCAGGCGTCGGAGTCGCGTCCGTACGCGCTCACCGTGGCGCGTCTGCCCGACGAGCGACTGGGTCTGGTGTTCGGTCGCGCCGATTCAACGACGCAGCGCGAAATGCCGCTTGATGGCTTTTCGCGCATCGGGGCGGCGATCCCGTCGGTGAAGGAACGATTTGCGACATTTGCCGAGTTCGCCCGCGCCGACGTCGACGCCGTGCTGGGCACGGCGGCCCGCAGCGCGGTGCGGGTAGGCGCGACAACCTTCGATCACGTGCTGTTCCTCAATCGCGGCGACCATTTCGAGACACGCGCCCTGCCCACGGCGGCGCAGCTGGCGCCGGCGTTTGCGGCCGTGGTGGCCGACTACGATGGTGACGGACGCGAGGATCTTTTCCTGGCGCAGAATTTCTTCCCCACCGAGATCAATACCATGCGCTTTGACGCCGGGGTGGGGTTGCTGCTGCTGGGCGACGGGACCGGCGGGTTTCAGGCGCAGACGGTGCAGGCCAGCGGCATCGCAGTGCGTGGCGATCAACGCGGTGCGGCCGCAGCGGACTACAATGCCGACGGTCGCGTGGACCTCGCCGTATCGCAGAATGGCGCGCCGATGACGCTGTGGCGAAACGTGACCGGCACCCCGGGACTGCGCGTACACGTGCAGGGTCCGGCGGCAAATCCGCTGGCCATCGGCGCGCAATTGCGGGTCATGGCGAATGGCACGGGCGGTCCGATTCGCGAGATCCACGCCGGAAGCGGCTACTGGTCGATGGACGCGGCCACGCAGGTCATGGCGTTTCCGGCGGGCAGCACGGCGCTCTCGATTCGCTGGCCCTCCGGGCAGCAACAGACGGTGCCCGTGGCACCGGGTCAGCATGAGGTGCGGCTGACCAGTCCTCAGCCCTGATCAGCGCGACGGCGCTATTTCTTGCGTCGCGTCGGACCGGATTTGGTCCAGATCACAATGACCCCGCAGCCCGCATTGCGACCAGCGTACTCGCCGGGCACGTCGGCCGGTCCGGTATAGACCTCCAGGGCCTCGATGTCCCGCACCGGGATGGTCGGCCCGAAGATGTTGTCGACGTTGTCATCGACAACGTATTCGGGCAGACAGCGCATCGGCGCGCGCACCATGCGGATGTGACAACCGGAACCGCCGCCACACTCCACCGTGACGCCACGCATGCCGCGAGCGACATCCTGCAACGAGGAATAGCCGCCCTTTTCAATGTCCTCGCGGACGATGTACTGGCCGGCTCCGGTTTTTCGCCGGCGTTCGAAGTTGGCGAAACGCGGACCCAGACTGGGGGCGGCCTCCACGGACACCATGGGTAACGATTGGGCCCTTGAGGCGGACTCTGCTTTCACCGGAGCGGTCGCGGCGGCGACCGCGGCGGCGAGCGTTATCGAGTCCAGTACGACGCGCCGCTCGAGGACCTCACCCTTGCCAATCGCCACCACCAGCCCGAACGACGAGAATCCCTGGGCGCGCACCAGAAAGCGGAGGAGTCCAGTCGGCAATCGGTCGAACCGAAACGCGCCGGTGGAATCGGTGGTGATGGCGCGGCCGTCTCCAAGAAAGACGACGGTGGCGGCGGCGATCGGCCCATTGCTGCTGCGGTCGATGACCGCACCCACCAACCGCCCATCCGGTTTTTGGGCCAGGCCGGGCGCCGGGAGCGCCAACAGGGCGACCAACGGCAGAAAAATCAGGCGGTTTCGCGGCATGGGTGTGCCGAACGATACGTTCGGCATTGCCGCGGTCAAGTCATGCCCCCCCACAACTACTGAGTGTCTAGGGACGAAACGCGCGAAAATGCCATTGCCGACTGGGAGTTTCAGCAACATAATGGGACCAATCGTTGCGTGACCGATACTCGGTGCGCCACGGAGTACAGGATTGTGCCCTGTCCCACCTCGCGAAGCGCCCGGTCCCGCAGCGGTTTTGCGGGACAAGACGCGCCCTCCTCTCGCGATTCGTACGTACCCGCCCCCTTCACCGCACGAGGTAAAGCAATGGATGCTGTCCTGATCCGAAGGTCGCTGCGCACGGCCACGGCTCTGGCGGCGCTCGCGTTCTTTGCGAGCGCAGCGCAGGCGCAGACACAGGTCTTCGCTGGCAAAGTCACGTCGGCCGGTCAGCCGGTTGGTGGCGCCAGCGTTGGGATTCCGGAAATCGGCGCCGGCACGATCACGACCACCGACGGCAAGTACAGCTTTACCGTCGACGTCGCGAAGTACGGCGGCCGCAATGTGAACCTTGTGGTGCGCTACATCGGCCTCAAGCCGAAGCGCCTGCCGATGGTGATCGCCGCCGGTCGGGTCGACAAGGACTACGACCTCGAGAAGGACATCCTCAATCTCGAGCAGGTCGTGGTGACTGGCGTGTCCGATGCAACGTCGCAGAAGAAGACCGCGTTCGCGGTTGCCGTTGTTGACGCCACGGCCATCAAGGAGGCCCCGGCGATCTCGCCGATCGGCAGCCTGGCCGGCAAGATTGCCGGTGCCAGTGTGGCCACCACGTCTGGGTCGCCCGGATCGGAGCCCGCCATTCGTTTGCGTTCGGCCACGTCGCTGGCCGGCCGTCAGGATCCGCTGGTCATCATCGACGGCACGATCACGCGACTGGGACTGGCCGATGTCAATTCGCAGGACATCGAGCGGGTGGAAGTGATCAAGGGTGCGGCCGCAAGCTCGCTGTATGGATCTGATGCCGCCAACGGCGTCATCCAGATCTTCACCAAGCGCGGCGCGAATCTGGCCGAAGGGCAGACCAACTTCACGTTCCGCAACGAGTACGGGCAGAGCTATCTGCCGCGAAAGGTCGGGTTGAATAACTCGACCGCGTTTGAACTGGACCCGACCAACACCACCGGCTTGCTGAAGGGATTCAAGCTGGATGCCAACGGGCAGCGCATCGCGGCTCTGGACGACATTTCCGACAACAGCTACCCGTTCATCTACGACGCGCTGAGCGAAGTGTTCAAGCCGGGGTCGACGATGAGCAACTACATCTCGCTCGGTCACCGCAAGGGTGCGACCAACTTCAATGCGTCCATCCAGAACATCCAGGAAACGGGCGTGTTGACGCTGCTCAAGGGCTACAGCCGCCAGAACTTCCGCATCAACGTCGACCAGGCCGTGAACGACAAGTTGAATGTCTCCACCGGCATGTTCTACGGACGCTCGCGGGCCGATCAGACGAACGAAGGCGGCCTGTTCTTCGGCATCCGGTTCCTTGAGCCGAACGTCGATATCACCGCCCCGAACCCCGACGGGACGCCGTATCTGGCGAAAATCCGTCAGCCACCCTCGTCGGGCAACCTGAGCAACCCGCTGTATACGCTCAACAACCAGCAGGTGCAGAACGACCGTGACCGGTTCACCGGCGTATTGAAGGCCACCTACCGCCCGCTTGAGTGGCTCACGGCGGAAGGCAACTTCAACTACGACCAGTCCACCGGCAACAACAAATCGTTCACGCCGATCGGCTTCCAGAACTCCATTGGCGGCAAGGGACAGGGCGGGTTGTCGCAGGGCTACACCAGCGACCACACGTTCAACACAGGCGCCACGCTGACGGCCATCCGAAGCCTCGGTGACTGGCTCACCAACACCACCAAGCTGGCCATGGTCTACGAAGACCAGACGGCCAACTCGCTGGGTGTCAGCGCGTCGAAGCTCACCGTTGGCGGTGTGACGGAGTTCGGCGCCGCGGCGCAGGATCCCGAATGCGCCCAACATCCCGGGCTCGAGCACCATCACCATCCGGAATCGCAACCTGTTCGCGATCACCACGTTCGACATCAAGGATCGCTACATCATCGACGGTCTCGTGCGTCAGGACGAGTCGTCGCTGTTCGGCGCCAAGGAACGCAAGGCCACCTACACGCGCGCCTCGGCCGCCTACCGGTTCAGCGAAGACTTCAGCCTTCCCGGCATCGACGAGGGCAAGATTCGCGTGTCGTACGGCACCGCCGGCCTGCGTCCGCAGTTCGATGCGCAGTACGAGGTGTTCTCGGTGGCGGGTGGCAGCCCGTCCAAGGTGACGCTGGGCAATCCGAACCTGAAGCCGGCGTTCTCGAAGGAAACGGAAGCGGGTTTCAACCTCAACTTCCTGAAGAACTACACGTTCGAGTACAGCTACTCCGACAAGGTCACCAGCGACCAGATCCTGCTGGTACCGACGTCGTCGGCCACGGGCTATCAGAACACGTGGGTGAATGCGGCCACGCTGGCCGGCACCACGCACGAGTTCGCGTTCGGCGCGGTCCTCGCCTCCAGCAAGGACTTCTTCTGGCGCCTCAACGTGACCGGTGATCGCACGCGCTCCAAGATCACCGAGCTCAACGTCGGTCCGTACCTGGCCGGCCCGGATGGCGGCGGCGGCAACACGCGCATCTTCCGCGTGGCGCCCAACCAGGTGTTCGGCATCATCTACGGCTCCTCCTGGATCAAGACCGCCGATCAGTTGGCCACCAACATCACCAACGGCACGCTTTCCGGCACCGCTGCTGATTACACAGTCAATGAGCTGGGCTACTACGTGGCTAAGACCGCGTATCACACGAAGGACGAGCGTCCGCTCAAGTACTTCGACGCCAAGGGCAACTCGCTGCAGGCCATTGGTGACGTGAACCCCGACTTCACGCTGGGATTCAACAACACCATCCAGTGGAAGGGGTTGTCGCTGACGGGCGTGGTGACCTGGCAGAAGGGCGGTGACGTGTACAACTACACCCGCCAGTGGCCGTACAACGAACTGCGCGACTCGGACTTCGACCAGCGCACCGTGCCGACGGCCGAGAAGAAGCCACAGGGCTTCTTCCAGGCGTTCTACAACAACTTCGATCCGAACAGCAAGTTCGTCGAAGACGGCAGCTTTGTCCGGCTGCGCGAACTGTCGCTGAACTATCAAGTGCCGAAGTCGATGGTGAAGGGCGCTCGTTTGGGCGGATTCGAGACGGCACGCATTGGTCTCGTGGGTCGCAACCTGTGGACCAAGACCAAGTACACGGGCTACGATCCGGACGTCTCGGGCCCCGGCGGCAACCCGTTCGGGTATCGCGTGGACTACTTCACGTATCCTGCGTACCGCACGTTTACGCTCATGTTCGAACTCGGCTACTGACCACCCGCCAACACAGGATTTGACTCGATGCAGATGACTCGATTTTTGCGAGCAGTCAGCGTGCTGGCGGCCATGGCCGTTGCAGGATGCAACTCGCTCGAAGTAGCAAACCCCAACGCGCCCGACGCCAAGCGCGCGTTGTCCGACCCGGCGGCTCTCGAGGCCGTCGCGGGCGGAACGCTCCGCACCTGGTTCAACACGTTCGAAGGATGCGAAGGCAACTGCGTGCTGGTCACGCAGGCGCAATCGTTCTCCGCGTCGTGGAACAACTGGAACATGAACTTCTATTCCAGCTACGATGCCGACGGCAAGCGCCTCACGCGCCCCTGGCAGAACGATCCGGCCGCCGCCGGACGCACCAGCATCGAAGTGCCGTGGGGCGGCATGTACTCGGCGATTTCCTCGTCGGTGGACGTGCTCAAGGCCATTCGCAAGAACAACGTGGTGATCAACAGCGCGGCCGACACCAAGCGTGCCGAAGCCGTGTCGGAACTCATGTTGGGCGCGGGACTCAGCTACATCGCGCTCAATTTCGACAAGGGCTATGTCGTTGATGAGAACACCGATCTGGCCACGTTGGCGTATTCGAATCGCAAGCAAATTCGCGATGCGGCCGTGGCCAAGCTGCAGGCAGCCGCCACAATCGCCAAGGCGAATTCGTTCAATACCCCGGCATCGTGGACGAACGGCGTGAGCTATTCCAGCGCGCAGATTGCCCAGATTGCCAACACCATGTCGGCCATCACGCTGGCGTACTATCCGCGCAACGCGGCGGAAAATGCGGCCGTGAACTGGGCGCAGGTGCTCACGTACACGCAGTCGGGTATGTCCAGCGGCACGCCGTTCAACTTCGTCTTTGTCGGCGACGGGTGTGTGTCGTTCTGCCATCAGATCCTTACCTGGTTTGATGACTTCAACACCGGTCGCGTGCACACGCGCGTGGCCAACCTGCTGGATCCGGTCACCCAGAGAACGCCGTTCCCGCTGGACGCGGCCGGCAATCCCGTGGGCAATCCCGTGCCGAACTCGCCCGACAAACGGCTGGGCGACGGTTCGTTTGGCGACGCGTCCATCGTTGACGGATTCGGCACGAATCCCAAGACGGCCAACGCGGGTACGGACTTCGCGTACTCGCGGGACCAGATCTTCCGTCCAAGCCGTGGTTCATACCATCAGTCGAACATCGGCTTCACGCGCTACGACCTGACGGGATTGCAGGATCCGTCGGGCATCTGGGCGGGCTATGGTCCGGCGCCCGTGATGACGGCCACGCAGAGTGACTTGCTGCAGGCCGAAGCGCTCATTCGCAGCGGTGGCTCGTTGGCCACGGCGGCAACGATCATCAACAAGACGCGCGTCACCCGTGGCGGCCTGCCGGCCGCTGCTGCTGGCGATGGCGTGGCGGGGCTGACCACCAAGCTGGCGTACGAGATGGAAATCGAGTTGCTGGGTCTTGGCGCGTCACCGTACTACTGGCGTCGTCGCACCGACGGCCTGTTGGACGGCACGCCGCGTGAAATGCCGGTGCCGGCGAAGGAGCTCGGCGTGAAGGGCGAGGCGCTCTACACGTGGGGCGGCACGGGACCGTTGAACTCCGTCACGCCTCCATAAGGTGACGGGTTGGTAGTGGCGTGAACGCGGGGCCGGGAGCGTCTTCCCGGCCCCGCGTTTTTTTGTATTGCGAAGGTGATGTAGTGTTCCCAATAGAAACAGATTTACCGCGAAGTGCGCAGAGGCGCAGGGGAGCGCGTGCGGGTCACCCCGCGACCCCGCGAACCCCGCGGTTCAATCGTCTGATGGGGAACCGTCGAATTTATCCATCGTTTATTGCACCACCCCTGCGCCCCCAACGCTTTGGAGTCTCCATGCGCACACCGTTCCTGGCCGCGATCCTCCTGCTGGCCTGCACCGCCACACTCGGCGCGCAGGAAACCGCCACCGAACGCGACGCCGCGAAGGACGTGCTGCGCAAGATGGCAGCGCTCGAGCAATCGCTGGATGTACCTGGCCTCGTTGCCAAGCTCACGGCCTCCAATGCGGCGCGTGATCAGGTGGTGGCGCGGGCCAAGGAGTTGATGGACAAGGAGCTGCTGGCGCTGGCAGACGATCTCACGAAACACCCCGAGATCGGCTTTCAGGAAACCGACGCGGTGCGCAAGCTCGGCGCGTATCTCACCACACATGGATTCGAAGTGACCACCGGCACCGCCGGCTTCAAGACCGCGTTTGTCGCACGCTACAAGCAGGGTGCAGGGCTGCCGAACCTCGGCATCATCGTGGAGTACGATGCGCTGCGCGGCACCGGTCGCAGCTTTCATGGCGACCAGCATTCCACGCAGGGGCCGGTGGGCATCGCGGCCGCGGTGGCCATGAGCGAGTACCTCACAAAGAACAAGTTGCCCGGTACCGTGACCGTGTTCGGCACGCCGGCCGAAGAAATGATGCCGCCGCCTGTGAAGACCGTGATGCATGAGGCCAAGGTGTTCGATGGCATGGATATTCTGGTGCGCAGTCATTCCAGCACCTCCACCCAGCGTGCGGCCGCCGGATTTGGCACCTGCTGTCTCAATATCAACGGCGTGCGTTACGTATTTACCGGCGTGCCGGCCCATCAGATGATGGCGTGGGAAGGACGCAACGCACTCACCGCCGTCATTCATCTGTTCAACAACATCGACGCCATTCGCAGCAACCTGCGTCCGGAAACGCGCATTCAGGGCATCATCCCGGAAGGGGGCGCGGCACCCAATGTCGTCCCCGACCGTGCGGTGGCCGATTTCTATGTGCGCTATCCCGATGTGGCGTATCTCGAGCAGGTGCAGGAGATGGTGGACAATGCCGCGCGCGGGGCCGCGCTGGCCACCGGTACGCAAGTGAAGATCGAGCGCTACGGTCAAATGCGCGACGGTATTGCCGTGGCATCGCTGGGCGAGGTGGGCTTCGCGTATCTCAAGAAATACGGTGGCACCAATGTGATGGCCGAACCCGGCAAGCCGCAGGGGTACGAGGAAACCGGGAGCGTGTCCAGCGACATTCCCGGCAACGGGTTCAGCGCGCACACGTCCAACTCACCGTTCCATAGCTACGGAATGGAGAGCGACGCGTTGGCCGAGGTGGGACACACCGGCTTTGTGGTGGATGCGCAGGCGATGACGGCCGTGCTGTTCGACTTCGCCACGCGTCCGGAGTATCGCGCGGTGGTGAAGAAGGAGTTTGCCGGACTCAAGGCCCTGTACGGCGAGTACCAGGAGGCGCTGCGGAAGGCGTATGTGGTGCCGAAGGCGGCCACCCCGTAGCACCGACTTGGCAACGCCTCGCGCCCGACTCGTCGAGGCGCTATGCTCAACGGGTTGCCCACCCGCCCACCATTCGAGGACTGTGACCATGTCGCGCCGTCTCGCCATCGTTTCATCGATTGCCACCACCACGCTCGTGTTCGCGGCCTACACCTTGCGACACGGGGCCACGCCCGCGTCTGCGGCCGACCTCGACGACCATTCGGCGCACATGCGCGCAGAAGATCGTATGGCACCCATGACCATGTCGATCAGCGGCGCTGGTTCGCAGCAGGACGATCTCAGCTTGCCCGCCAGCGCGGCCACCACGGCGGCGCGACTGGCGGCGTCACCGCGTCATGGCGAATGGGTCACGTTCGCCTCCACGCCCGGATCGAAGGACTCCATCATGGCCTGGGTCGTGTATCCGGCCACGAAGAACAAGGCGCCGGTGGTGGTGGTGGTACACGAAATTTTCGGGCTTTCGAGTTGGGTGCGCGCGGTGGCCGACCAGGTTGCCGCTGAAGGCTTCATTGCCATCGCACCAGACTTCCTGTCGCGCGTGCGGGGCGGCCCGAGTTCGGTCGAGCTCAAAAGCGACACGGCCACGCGGCTCATTCGCGGCGTCGATGCGGCAGAGCGGAATCGCGTGATTGCCGCCGCCGCGAACTACGCGATGATGCTGCCCGCCGCGAAACAGAAGTATGCCGTGATTGGCTACTGCTGGGGCGGACAAACCACGTTCTATCACGGTATCAACGGTGGCCTCAAGGGCTTCTCCGGCGGCGTGGCGTTTTACGGGCTGCCGTACACGTCCGGCGGGACTCCGGCTACCGCGACCACGGCGGCGGTACCAGCATCGCTGGACGTCGATTCATTGCGGAAAATCAAGCAGCCAATCATGCTGCTGAACGGATCCAAGGATGCGCGTATCGCGGCCGCGATGCCGGCGCTGGATTCGATCATGAAGAAGCTGAAGAAGAAATACACGGGCGTGAATTACGACGGCGCCGTGCACGGGTTCCTGCGGGCGCAAGCCGATGGCCGCGCCCCGCGTGCCGCAACGGCAACCCAGCCGGCCGAGACCGAGGCGGATGTGGCGAAGGAATCGGCGGCGAATCTTGCGGCCACCAAGGACGGGTGGCCGAAGACGATTGCGTTCCTGAAGAAGAATCTCGGGGTGAAGTAGGGGGTCGGCGGGGAGATCGCGGAGGTCGCAGCCTTCGAACTAACTGATTGAACCGCCAAGGACGCGAAGGTCGCCAAGAATCACTGATGCAGGACTTGGCGACCTTTGCGTCCTTGGCGGTGAATGTTCTTTGACCGACCGCGCTGCTACCCGTGCAGCGCTCCAAACGCCAGCGCCGCCATCACCCCACCCGCAATCGGCCCCACCACCGGAATCCACGCATACGACCAGTCGCTGCCGCCCTTCCCCGCGATCGGCAGTAGCGCATGCGCAATTCGCGGCCCCAGATCGCGCGCCGGATTGATGGCGTAGCCCGTGGTGCCGCCCATGGAAAGACCGATGCCCCACACCAGCGCGCCAATGAGCAGTGGCACGAGATTGCTGGCCGGTTGCGCACCCTGTGCCGCGACACTGGTGATGGCCGTCGCGACGAAGACCAGCGCCGCCGTGCCGATGATCTCGCTGATGAGATTGGCCCCGGGCGAACGCACCGCTGGCGCGGTGCAGTAGCAGGCCAGTTTGCTGCCCTGATCGGTCGTACGACTCCAGTGCGGCAGGTAATGCAGCCAGACCAGTGTCGCCCCCACAATGGCACCGGCGAACTGCGCCGCGATATGCGCCATGGCGTCCGGGAGCGTGCGCGTGCCCGTGACGAGATTGGCCAGCGTGACGGCGGGGTTGAGTTCGCCGGGCGCACCGAACGCGGTGGCCGTGAAGACGCCCAGTAGCACGCCAAGCGCCCAGCCGGTGGCGATCACGATCCAGCCGCTATTTTCGGCCTTTGAGTTCTTGAGCACGACACCGGCTACGACACCGTTGCCGAACAGGATGAGCACCATGGTACCGAGAAATTCGCCGAGTGCGGTTGCGGGCATGCCGAGGGCCTCAGGAGGGGGGGAAAGGAGCGGGTGTCGCAGATTTAGCGGTTGGGTGGCTGTTCAGCGAGCAGCGCCGAACTACTTTCGCTTTCCGTGGAGGTGATGGGCGCGCCGGCGAGGCATGTTCCATGAATAACGCCACGGGCGTGGCGCCGTCACCGCGCACCCGAATGTGATGACAAGGCCGGACGGGAACAATCGCCTCGACCGACGTCAATCGGGACTGAGACGTCGACAACACCGGAGAATGCCGCGACATGATGGACCCGACAACCGCGAGACGACGAGACAGATCCGCATGAGCCCATCGGACGCGGGACTCAAGCGTACGCTCACGCTGCGCGATCTCGTGCTGCTCAACATCGTCGCTGTCTACACGCCCAGCACGCTGTCGCAAACGCTGCAACTGGGCCTGTTCGGCGTGCTCTTCTGGGCGCTGGCGTCGTTGACCTTCATGCTGCCCTACGCCGCGGCGCTGGCCGACCTGACGCGACAATATCCGCGCGAAGGGGGCGTGTACGCGTGGACGCGCCTGGCCTTTGGCGATGCGCATGGATTCATCTGCGGCTGGTGCTATTGGGTGAATTCATTTCTGTACCTCCCCAGTATCTTCCTGGGGATGGCGGCGGTTGCGGCGCTGCTGGGCGGCGCGAAAACCGCGTGGATCAATGAGCATCAGGCCGTCGTGGTGACCGTCGCCTGCGGAGCACTCTGGCTGTCGGCTGGCCTGCACATCGTCGGACTGGGCCAGGGGAAGTGGCTGCAGAACGTGGGCGCGTTCGGGCGGCTCGCCATTGCGGCCGGATTGTTGACAGCCGCCGCATGGACTCTGTACGACACCGGTGGTCAGGCGTCGCACGCGGTGCCAGGCAACACGCTCAACGTGTGGTATTCGCTGGCCCTCTGGCCATTCGTTTTGAACGCGTTGCTCGGTCTCGACCTCGGCTCGGTCATGAGCGATGAGGCCAACGCACCCGCGCGCGACATCCCGCGTTCGCTGGCCATTGGGGGTGTCGCCGTGGGCTTGATCTACCTGCTGACATTCAGTGCGGCGCTCGTGACCGGCATGCCCGAGACCAACGTGATCTACGGGCACGTGCTGGCCATCAACTCGGTCATCGCCCGCGCCGGTGCGAACGGGGCGTTGACGGTCTTGGCCGCATTCATTGTCATGTGCGAATTGCTTGGCCTGATCGGGAGCGGTGCCGCGTGGCTGGCCGCGCCGGCCCGCGTTCCATTCGCCATCGGCATCGATCACTACCTGCCGACGGCCTTTGCGAAGGTGCATCCACGATTTGGCACCCCATACGTGGCACTCCTGGTCGAGGCCGGCGCAGCAACCGTGCTGATCATCGTGAGCGCGTACGGGGCCAATCTGCAGGATGCCTATCTCGCGCTGTTGAGCGGGTCGATTGTGCTGGTGCTGGTCCCATTCGGATACCTGTTTGCCAGTTGGCGGTCTTTGAGTGCTCGCGAAGACCGCACGTTCGCGCACTCGCGCAGTCGCGTACGCGCCCTCAGCGGCATCGGCCTCGCGGCCGCAATACTGGCCATCGTCGCCTGTTTCATTCCGCCCCCGGTGGTGACGGAAGTGACCGGGTTTGAGCTCAAGATCGCTGGCTCGGTGGCATTCATGCTGGGCACGGGGTGGGCGGCGTACGCTGCCGGGAAACGTCGGGCAATGCGATCGTTTGCGTAATCGCTTCGTTCGCCGCATATCCAGTGTGTTGGTGCAGACGCCTCGATTCACTACGGAGATTTCACCCATGATCCGCCCCACTGCCGGCCTGGTACTGGCCATCGTGATTTCCGGCGCGCTGCCCGCGCAGACCACACCCCGATCCACAGTGGCCGCGCTGAGTGTCGCGCCACCCGTGGCGGCCAAGGATCCTGTTGCCGATGCCCTCGCCGGTCTCAAGTGGCGATCGGTGGGTCCGGCCAATAACGCGGGCCGCATTTCCGTGGTGCACGGCGTGCCCGGCGATCCCAGCACGTACTACGTGGCCGGCGCCAATGGCGGCATCATCAAGACCACCAACGCGGGCACCACGTTCAAGCCCATCTTCGACAAGCAGAGCGTGGGTTCCATTGGTGCCATCGCCATTGCGCCCAGTGATCCGAATATCATCTACGTAGGCACCGGCGAGGAGAACCCGCGCAACAACGCCTCCATTGGCGACGGCATGTACAAGTCGGTCGACGCCGGTGAGCACTGGACGAAAATCGGATTGGACAAGACCGACAAGATCGCCCGAATCATTGTCGATTCGCGCAATCCGAATCTCGTGTTGGTGTGCGGCCTCGGTCGTGAGTGGGGACCCAACGAGGAACGTGGCGTGTTCAAGACCACCGACGGTGGTGCGTCCTGGAAGCGCGTGCTGTTCGTCGATCCGCAAACCGCCTGCTCCGATATCTCCGCCGATCCGGGCAACTCCAACATCCTGTACGCCGGCATGTACACCTATCGGCGATGGGCGTGGCACCTGGAGTCGGGCGGCGGGAACACCGCCGTGTACAAGTCGGTGAACGGTGGCGACACCTGGGAGCGATTGTCCGGCAAAGATCGCGATATCGGACTTCCGAAAACCGACATGGATCGTATCGGTATTGCCGTGGCGCCCAGTGATCCGAACATCGTGTACGTGATCAGCGAAACGAAAACCGAAGGGGAGCTGTGGCGCTCTGATGACGCGGGCGCGCATTGGCGCACGGTGAATCGTGACCCCAATATCAACTTCCGTCCGTTCTACTACGCCGACCTGCGCGTCGACCCGATGAACCCGAACCGCGTGTACACGCTGTCCGGATCGCTGTACCTCTCGGAGGATGGCGGCCTGAACTTCCGCACGATTGCGCAGAATGTGCACGGCGACCACCAGGCCATGTGGATCGACCCGCTCAACCCCAGGCGCATCATCGAGGGTTCCGACGGCGGGTGGCAGCTGAGCTACGACGCCGGGAAGACATGGGAGGTGGTGAACACGTTTGCGTTCACGCAGTTCTACCACATCAACTACGACATGCAGAAGCCGTACAACACGTGCGGCGGCTTGCAGGATAACGGCAACTGGTGCGGACCCAGTCGCGGGCTCTTTGGCGGCATTCTCAAGAGTGACTGGTACACCGTGTCCGGGGGCGACGGTTTCTTCACCGTGCCCGACATCGCCCAGCCGTGGCTCATCTACTCCGATGCGCAGGGCGGCATGCTCAACATCACCGACACGCGCACCGGCACCCAGAAGACCATCTACCCGTATCCCAATCGCGTGGGCTCGGTGGGTGACGCGATGATCGGGCACAAGTATCGCTTCAACTGGAATTCACCGATTGCGCTCTCACCACAGAATCCTGGCGTGGTGTACTTCGGCGGCAATGTGCTGTTCAAGAGCGTCAATCACGGCAACTCGTTCCAGGTCATCTCTCCTGACCTCACCACCAACGATCCGGCCAAGCAGCAAAGCTCGGGCGGCCCCATCGTCGTGGACAACACGGCGGCCGAGTTTCACAGCACGCTGTTGTCCATCAGCCCGTCCCCGCTCGACTCCATGCTCATCTGGACGGCCAGCGACGATGGTGTGGTGCAAGTCACGCGTGATGGCGGCAAGACGTGGACCAGCGTGTTCAAGAACGTACCGGGTCTCAAGCCGGCCGCGTGGCTGGCCACGATCGAGGCGTCGCACTTTGACGCCGCCACCGCGTACGTGACCGCGGATCATCATCAGGATGATGACTACGCGCCGTACGCCTTCATGACCAGCGACTTCGGCAAGACCTGGAAGCCCATCATGGGCGACCTGCCGGTGAGCGCATCGTGGACGCACGTGGTGCGGGAAGACCCGAAGAATCGCAACCTGCTCTACCTCGGCACGGAAATGGGCGTATGGGCGTCGTGGGATCGCGGCACGCATTGGGTGAGCCTGCGCGGCGCGCTCCCTGTGGTGCCGGTGCGTGACATCCAGATTCATCCGCGCGAGAACGACCTGCTGCTGGCCACGCACGGACGCGGCCTGTACATCATGGATGACATTACGGCGCTGCAGCAGCTGGGCACCGCGATGACCGCCGAGGCAACGCTGTTTCCCGCGCCAGTGGCGATCCGTTGGAATCAGTGGAACAAGGACGGCAACCTCGGCCAGAAGACGTACCGCGCCGAGAATCCGCCCGATGGGGCGATGCTCACGTACTTCCTGAAAGCGCAGCCGCCGACGGAAGTGAACATGACCATTGCCGACAAGGACGGGCGCGTGGTGCGTCGCCTGAATCGTGTGCCCGATGAAGCCGGTGTGAATCGCGTGAGCTGGGATTTGCGGTACGATGCCACGCCTGGCGGCGGCGGTGGACGTGGCGGCGGTGGCGGGCGTGGCGCGGGTGCCGGCGCGGCGGCTGCGGGTGGCGCGCCAGCCGATACGTCGCTGGCCGCGGTGCGGGCGCGTCGTCGCGCGGCCGCGCTGGACGACGCGGGCGGTGCGCCGGAGTTTGAAGGCTTTGGTCCGGCCGGGGCGCCGTTTGTGCTACCCGGCGTATACACCGCCACGCTCACCGTGGAAGGCAAGAAGTACACCACCAATGTGACCGTACAGCTCGATCCGCGCTCCGACATGACTGCGGCGCAACTTGTCGCACAGCACGACGCCGCACGGCGCATGGAAGACATTGCGTCGCGGGTGAACCGCGTGATCAGCAACATCGATGACGTGTCGCGCCAGATGACGGCGCTGCAAACCACGCTGCGTGCGGCGCCACGCGACAGCAGCGCTCGCAACGCCACCCAGGCACTAACGGAAATTGATGGCGCCTTGAAGGATCTCAAGCATTTTCGCGATTCGGTGCTGGTCCGGCCGGTGGCGGGTCTTGGCTACCGGCAGTATCCGCGACTGCGCGAGGAAGTGCAGACGGTGTCGGGGATGATATCGCGCCCCATGATGGCGCCAACGGCTGGGGAACTGTTGCGCTCGGGCGAATTGCGCACCGAGAGCGATGAAGCGGCCGCGCGATTCGACAACATCATGCAAACGCGGGTGGCGAAGATCAACGACTTGTTGAAGGGGTCACCGCACGTGATTGCCCCACCGGCGCCGAGGGCGTTTGTGCCGTAGGCGAACGGGCGCTATTGGGGTTAACATACAGGGATGATGAGTCTACGAAACACGTGCATGCTGGCACCGTTGCTGCTGTGCGGGCTCAGCGCCTGCGCCTCCTCGCCGTCGCGCGCCCCCGTGCTGGCGGCCGGAGCAGGCGTGGTTGGCGCGGGGTCGGCCGCGACCACGGTGGCCCTGGCGACCGCTGACAGCGCTGCACGGGCCTTCGCCCCCGCCGACGTCGATTTCATGCAGGGCATGATTCCGCATCATGCGCAGGCGGTGATCATGGGCGAGTGGGCCGCAACGCACGGCGCGCGCGCTGACGTGCAGCGACTCTGCCTGCGCATTGTCGCCGCGCAAAGCGATGAGATCCACATGATGCGGCGCTGGCTGCGCGAGCGAAAGCAGGACGTCCCCGATTCCACGGCAACGCGTCATGTGATGAAGATGGGCGACATGACGCACGAAATGACGATGCCGGGCATGCTGAGCGACGAGGAGATGGCGCAGCTCGACAATGCGCGCGGCTCAGAGTTCGACCGGCTCTTTCTCAACGGGATGATTCGCCATCACCGCGGGGCGATTGCGATGGTGGAGACGTTGCTGCAGAATGGCAACGCCGGGCACGACGATGCGGTGTTTCGCTTTGCCAACGATGTGGTGTCCGATCAGTCAGCTGAAATTATCGTGATGCTGAGAATGCTCGAAACCGTGCCCTCTCTTTAACCGGAACGACGATGCGCCGTACGCCTTTCGTTTGTGCCTCGCTCACGCTGATCGCGCTCGCGTGTTCATCAGGAACCACTCCGTCTACCGGCGGTCCGCCGGTACCGGCCGAGGGCACGACCGTCACCGGCGACGTATCGCTCGCCAAGTCGCCGCCCATGCGGTATCCGGAAAGCGCGAAAGCGCCGAACCCGGATCCGCGCATTGGTCTCACGCCTGGTGAGGCGGTGGGACAGGCGGGCGAAGCGGCGTTCAACATGAAGATGCTTTCCAACTCACCGGCGCCAAGCGGCTTCACCGGCCGTGGCGCAACCGGTTCGGATCTGGCCTTCAGCGGCAACTACATCATTCAGGGCAACTATCGCGGCATCCTCATTTGGGATGGCAGTAATCCGCGTGCCCCGAAGCTCGTCTCGTCGTTCCTCTGCCCCACCAGTCAGGGCGATCCCACGGTATACGGCAATTTGCTGTTCGTCTCCGGCGAAGGACTGGGCGCGCGCAACGATTGCGGCTCGACACCCATCACCGACTCGGTGAGCGCCGAGCGATTTCGCGGCGTGCGCGTGTTCGACATCAGCGACAAATCGAAACCGCGTTTGATCACCAACGTGCAGACCTGTCGCGGCTCGCACACCAACTCGCTCGTGCAGGATCCGAGCGACAAGAACAACATCTACGTGTACGTGAGCGGGTACTCGTCAATTCGCTCACCGAAGGAACTGGCGGGATGCCAGGACGCACCGGCCGGCGATTCGGCAAGCGCGCGCTTTCGCATCGAGATCATCAAGGTGCCGCTCAAGAATCCCGAACGGGCGGCGGTGGTGAACTCGCCGCACTTGCTGGCCGATCTCGCGGGACGCACGGTGCATGCGCCACCAGCGAGTGACACGGGTGCTCGTGGCGGTCGTGGTGGTGGTCGCGGCGGAGCGCCGGGTGGCGCGGGTCGCGCCGGTGGTCCTCCGGCGGGTGGTCCGCCTGCCGGCGCGCCCGCAGGCGGCGGCGCGCGTGGTGGCGGTGTCGGCCAAAGCGGATGTCACGACATTACCGCATACCCAGGATCGGGGTATGCCGGTGGTGCGTGCGCGGGATACGGGCTGCTGTTCGATGTGCGCGACCCCAAAAATCCCAAGCGGCTCAAGTCGGTTGCCGACTCCAACATGTCGTTCTGGCACTCAGCGACAGTAAGCAATGACGGCAGCAAGCTGCTGTTCTCCGACGAGTGGGGTGGTGGTGGCGCAGCGCGCTGTCGCGCCACCGACAAGCTGGAGGGGGGTGGCAACGCCATCTTCACCGTCGAGAAAGGCGAGCTCAAGTTCCAGAGCTATTACAAGATGCCAGCCCCGCAAACCACCGAAGAAATTTGCACCGCGCACAATGGTTCCCTGATTCCCGTGCCGGGCCGAGACATCATGGTGCAGGCGTTCTACATGGGCGGTTCGACCGTGTTTGACTTCACCGATCCGGCGCACCCGATTGAAATTGGGTTCTTCGATCGCGGCCCCGGCGGCGGATATTGGAGCACGTACTGGTTCAACGGTGCGATCATTTCGTCTGACGAACAGCGCGGACTGGACGTGCACGAGCTGACGCCCAGCGGCTATCTCTCGCAGAATGAAATCGACGCCGCGAAAACGGTGCGCTACGAACAGTTCAACGCGCAGGAGCAGCCGCATACGGTGTGGCCACCAAGCTTTGCACTGGCGCGAGCGTATCTCGATCAGCTCGAGCGCAACAGCGGCTTGTCGTCTAATCGCATCAGCGACATTCGCAATGCGCTGACGGCGGCGGAGCGCGGCGGCTGCGGCAATCGGAATACGGCGCTCGCGGCGTTGGCGCCATTGGTGCAAGCCGACATCGCCGGCGCGCTGGACAAGGGCCGAGTGGATCTCGTGGCGAGGGCCATCGCCGCGCTGGCCAAGAGCGTGTGTGTGCCACCGGCCATTTCGTAGCGCCGCCTACTTCACGACGACCTTCGCATCCTCCACGATCAACGCGTACGTGTAGCCTGCACCGAAATCCCGGTTCAGGCGCACGGTGCCCGTGATGGTCACCGTGGCGCCGGGCGCGGCGGCATCCATGGATGTCACGGTGATGTCGTGCGTGCCCTTGGCCGCGTCGCCGCTGCCGTCCTGCAAGTGAATCCAGTTCTTCCCCATCACACCGGGGTTGTATTTCACGACCACGCCGCGGATGGAGACGGTTTTGTCTGACAATCCGGCCTGCTGCGCCCACAACTCGCCGATCGTGCGCGCGTTGGCGCCACTGGCCTTCTCCACCTTGCCCACCTGGGCGTCTACGGCCTGGGGAGTCCCGACCGAGGTGGGAGCGGCGGCGTTGCCAGCCATGCCTGACGGCGCACTCCCTGGGGCATCGAGAGACCCGAAATAGATCTGGTCAAAGGTGCGGTTCAACGTCTTGGACTCGAACTTCTCCATCAGGATCGCGTTGTTCACGGTGACGTGCGCGCCGATCGTGAGCTGGGTCTGGTTCACGGCCGCCCATACGTCGCCGTTCGCCGTCTTGAGTCGCAGATACACATAGGGCGAAGCCGGGATCTGTTCGAGCAGCGTGCCGGACACCACGTCGCTCATCGCCGCCGCCTGTGTCGCGGGGGCGGCTCCAAGCGGGATCTTCTCCGCCTCGTTGCTCTTGGAGCAGGCGACGGTGAACACGGCGACGCAAACCAGCGCGAAGGGACGACGCATGATGAACTCGAAGGGATTGGAGGCGAGTGGCGCAGGGGACTGACGGGAGTGCTGGATTCCATTTACCCGCATGCGGGCCACCGTGCAAGCGGAGAACGCCCTACGGCGCCCCCCTGCCCCACCGTTGTGGGCACGGGTACCGAAGGTGTTCCGGCCGTGCGCGTCAGGGGTCAACTTGCAGTCTACCACACCCACCGTTTCCGGTCGCCATGTCCCCTCCGCATCGCCGAGAGGCAACCCCACCCCACGCGGCACCACCCTCCACCGCCTCGGTTACCCCGGGCTGGCTGGTGACGTGGCGCGTGCCGTTGGTTTTTCTGGCGGTGGCGGTGATCACTTTTTTTGTGTTCTGGCCGTCGCTGTCCAACGGTTTCGTGAGCTGGGATGACGACGAGAACTTCCTGACCAATCCGCACTATCGCGGCCTGGGGGTGGATAACCTCCGCTGGATGTGGACCACGTTTCACCTGGGCACGTGGATTCCGCTCTCCTGGATGACGCTGGGGCTGGACTATGTGCTCTGGGGGATGAATCCGGTCGGCTACCACGCCGTCAACATGCTGCTCAATGCGGTCGACGCCGGCATATTGTACCTGCTCGCGCTGCGACTGCTGCCGAAACCCTTGGACTCCGCACGAGCGGCCATGGCGCGGACCTCGCCGTGGGCGTTGCATCTGTCTGCCGCCTTTGTCGCCTTGGTGTTCTCGATTCACCCGTTGCGCGTGGAATCGGTCACGTGGATCACCGAGCGGCGCGACGTGCTGGCGGGATTCTTCTATCTGTCCACGGTGTTGTGCTTTGTCCGGTTTGCCGAGGGCAACGCGCAGGCCACGCGCTGGTACGTCGCCTCGGTGGCCGCGCACGCGCTGGCGCTCCTGTCCAAGGGCACCGCGGTCACCATTCCTGGCGTGCTGCTGCTGCTGTGGGTGTATCCGTTCCGGCAGATTGGCGGCGCGGCGGGCTGGGGTCGCGCCGCCCTCTGGCGTACCACGCGGATACTGGCGCCGTTCGTGCTGCTGTCCGTGGCGTTCACCGTTGTCGTATTCGTGGCGTTGCAGAATCTCGAGCAACTGCCAATTGGCGGGAAGATTGCCGTGTCGGCGGCCAGTTGGTGCTTCTATGTGGGCAAGATGTTGTGGCCCACCGGACTGTCGCCCCTGTATGCGATGCCCGACGTGGTGAATCCGCTTGCTGCGCGCTATCTGGTCAACTACGCCGTGATTCTTGCGGTGGTGGTGGTGGCGTGGGTCGTGCGACGCAAGGTGCCCGGCGCCGTCATGGCACTGATCATCTGCTCGGCCATCCTGTTTCCGCTCCTCGGCGTGCATCAGGGCGGTCCGCAGATCGTTGCGGATCGCAACAGCTTCAACGCGGCACCGGCGATGGCGATGCTGGCGGGAGGCACACTCCTGCTGGCGCTTCGTCGCTCACCGGGTGTCGCCATCGCCATGGCCGCGGCGATGGTGACTGTGTTGAGCACGCTGACCTGGCGACAGACCCACGTGTGGCACGACTCGGAGACCCTGTGGGCACGTGTGCTGGAGATCGAGCCCGACTCGCCGTATGGCCACAATGACTACGGCAACGTGCTGTTCCAACAGGGGCGCGTGGCCGAGGCTCTCGGGCATTTTGAGCGCGCCGTGCAGCTTCGCCCGCAATTTGCGCATGCGTGGGCCGACCTCGGCGTGGCGCTTGCCGCGAGCCAACGCGACACCGAGGCCATTGAGGCGTACCGACGGGCGCTGGCCATTGAGCCCTCTCAGCACGAAGCGGAGAGCAACTGGGGCGTGGCCCTGATGCGGGGCGGCGACGCCAGTGGTGCCATCGCGCACTTCGCGCGAGCGCTGGCGCTTAACCCGAACAACGCCGACGCGCACGTGAATTGGGGCAATGCCCTGGTACGACTGGGGCGCGCTGCCGAGGCGACAAGCCACTATGCGACGGCGGTAACGGTGCGTCCCGATCATGCTGATGCGCAGTTGAACTGGGGTGTGGCGCTGGCGTTGCAGGGTCAACTGCCGGAGGCCATTGTGCACTTCCGTCGCGCGCTGGAGCTCAACCCGTCGCTGGAGCAGGCGCGCGACTATCTCGCGCAAGCGGAAGCCGTCGTCAGATCCGGGGCGCCGCCGGTGAGTCGCTAAATAGTATCGCGACGCAGCGTCCTGGCGTTTGGCGGCGAACGGGCTCCAGATACCCCAGCGCACGAAACGCCGGCTGCAATCGCGGATCGGCGCGCAACCGGGGGCCACGAAACGCATAGATGCCCCACGCAAACCGCGCCTCCACCTGACCGCGGTCGCGCGATGCGCGATCCAGCACGGCAATGGCCACGCTATCGCTGCGCATCCATCGCGCCATGGCGAGCGCCGAAAACACAGGTCCGGTTGCGATCAGCGGATCCGTCGCCGGCTCACGGGTAGCCAGGTCGCCCCAACGCGCGGCCAATCGCGCCAGGACGTCATACTTGTCCGTCGCCGGGCCCTTGAGCGGCAGTACGGCGTCATCGAATATGGCGTGCTTGCAATCCTACCGCTTCATCTTCGCCGTGAGCTCCGTGAGCCAGTTCTCCACGTACACCGCCGTCGGCGCGCTCGCCGCCCAACGCTCGCGAATCATCAGAAAGCGCGACCCATCGGGCGATACATCGTACTGCTGTCGATTGCGCGCGCGGCGATAGCCGGCCAACGAGAACAGCGTGCGCGGATTGCCCGGCGTGAACGTTGGCCCCGCCGGGACGTTGACCACCTTCAGCATGCCACCGCTTTCGAAAAACAGTTCGCGACCGTCGCGCGACCAGCGCGGCTCGGTGCCGCCACCGCGAGACACGACAAACTTGGCCTGCGCGTCCGGAAACGACGTGACGTAGACGTTCACGGCGCCCTCGCTTTCGCTTGACGAGTAGGCCAGCCAGCGACCGTCGGGCGACAACGCAATACTGAGCGCAAACTGCACCGAGGGCATGTCAAACACGGTGCGCAGTGTAGTATCGCCGATAAGGCGTCTGGCCTGCAGAATGTTGCGCGAGCCGGTGACATCCTTCCGCATCACCATCCACCCGCCATCACGCGAGACTTCGGCTTCCCAGAGCCCGACCTCGGCGCGCTGCAACAGGGTTGCCTTCGTGCTGCCGTCCGCCGGCGCGCGATATATGGCGACATCATCCCGACGCTTGGTGATATCGCCAGCGGCAATGAACACCAGCGATTTCCCGTCGGGCATCCATGACGGGCGCCAACTGACGACACCCGGCGTGACCAGTTTCTGACGGCTGCCATCGGCCCGTCGCAGCCACAGGTCCGTGGTTTTTGCGCGAACGCTGATCGCGAGCGACTGCCCGTCCGGCGAGAGTGCCGGATATTCGAAATGCTCCACCCACGAGGAATCGAATGCCGTGGCCTGACCGTCTCGCGTGACCCACACCAACTCATCGACGGTGCGTGCCGCTTCGTCGGTCGTGTACAACACACTCCCCGACGACGAGACCGCGAAACGCAGCGGGTCCACGCCTTCCAGGACCGACACCGACCCCGACGTGAGCGTCATCGTTTCGGCGTCAAACCCGACGGCAAACAATCCGCCCTCGCGCGCCGTGTACAGCAGGTGACCCGTCGGTGAATACCACGCACCCGCCGCGCGTGGCACCAGCAGCAGCAGACTGTCCGCGGCGAACGAATAGGCGTACACCGTCGAGGTAATGGCGCAGTTTCCCGGACACACAGAGAGGAGCACGCCCTTACTCCCGGGCAACGGCGTGATTGACGCGGCAGCTCCAGCAGACTTGTAGCCACGCAACGCCACGGCCGGTCCGCCATCGGCCGACAATCGTTTCAGTGTCGACCCTTCCGCGAAATACACGATGGTGTTGTCGGCAAGCCAGGCGCCGGAGCGCATGTCGGGCGCGATGTCCTCGGCCAGTGTCACGGCGCCACCACCCTCTACCGGGACTTTCCGAAGCTTGAAATCATGGGTCAGAAACGCGACCCACTTTCCGTCCGGCGAAAAGAACGGCGAGTTCGCACCGTCCGTTCCGGCCATGAGCGTCGCATCAGTCGCACTGCGCAACTTGCGTTTGAGCACCCACTGCCCTTTCGCCGTATCGGCAAACACGATGCTCGATCCATCCGGTGCGATGGCGGCTTGCATCGCCACCGCTCGTACGCCGGGCTCCAACGCGGGCTGCAAGCTACTCTGCCAGAGCTGCACACGTTGACGACTCACGGCGCTCGAGGCGGCGGGACGCGCGAAATACATCGCGGCGAAAAACACACTGGCCGCAATGGCCGACACCGTAAGCCACGTGCGGGGATCGCGCACGAGTGGACGGGCAATCGCGACCGCACTCGTCGTCGCCGCAAACGTCGCGCCACTCGCGTTGGACAGCGCGGTCGAAAACTCGGCCGCGCTCGCATAGCGATCGGCCGGCAATTTCGCGAGCGCGGTGAACACCGCGTGCTCCACGTGCGCCGGCACCGTATCGCGCAACGTGCGCAGCGCGGTAGGCCGCTCACTCAACACTTTCGCGACAATGGCCTGCACGCTGCCACCGGTAAACGGCGCATCGCCGGCCAGCATTTCGTACAACACGGCGCCCAACGCGTACACATCACTGCGCGCGTCGATGGTGCGCTCGCCCATCGCCTGCTCGGGGCTCATGTACTGCGGCGTGCCGAGGCTCAGGCCCGTCTGCGTCATGCGCGCGCCGCCGGCGGACTGCACCGCGAGCGCGATGCCGAAGTCGGCCACAATCGCCTGGCCGTCGTGCAGGAGAATGTTCTCCGGCTTGATGTCGCGATGAATCACGCCCTGGCGATGCGCGTAGTCCAACGCACTCGCCACTTCGCGCGCAATGCGCACGGCCTCGGGAATAGGCAGCTGCCGTTCGCGCTCCATGCGCGCGCGCAGCGTTTCGCCGGTCACCAGCGGCATCACGTAGTACAGCAAACCGTCTGACGCACCGCTATCCAGCAGTGCGAGAATATGCGGATGCTGCAGCTTGGCGGTGGTCTTGATCTCGCTCAAGAACCGCTCGGCGCCGAATGCCGCGCCGAGGTCGGGATGCAGCACCTTGATGGCGACGTCGCGCTCGTGCTTGAGGTCGTGCGCGAGGTACACGGTGGCCATGCCGCCGGCGCCGAGTTCGCGGTCGACGCGGTAGCGGTCGGCGAGGGCTAACGTGAGACGCATCATGATGTCGCTCACTTGGCCGCGCCATCGATGGCGGCTTTCAGCCGCGTGATGAAGTCGGGAATGAAACGGAGATAGCGCGATTCCGTCTGCGCCGGGCTTTGCGCGTAGATGATGCCACCGTCCCACGACGCGCGATTGGACCACCCGGGTGTGTCGGTGAACAGGGGATCACGAGCCCACACGCTCGGCGCGCCGATGAGCGCACCGCTCACGCGATCGAAACGCGCCTTGTACCACGTCACGCCCGATCGGTAGAGCAGTTCGGTGGGCGAGAGCCAGATCGGCTCCACGCCACCGACCGCCACCTGCTGCTGCTGGGTGCCGCGAGGATATGGCCCGACGAGGAGCTGATTGGTTTGCGACGTATGCCAGGCGACACGCGTGGCGTCGGGAGAGCGCGTCATAAAGATGGCGTCCTTCGACAGGGTGTCGATGCGCACCGACCTTCCGGCCATCGTGAGACGAAAAACGATCGGGGTGCGACTGTCGCGCGCCAGGATCGTCGAGTCATCGCTGAAGTCGAGGGCATCGAGGGCATCCTGTTCGCCGACGCGCCGCATGAGGGTATCCGGAGCGCCCGTCGCGTCAGGAGAGCCGATCAGCAACGCCGCGCCGGCATCGTCTTCCACGCGCACCACGATCCGGTCGCTCCGCGGGTTCCAGAGCGGCATCCGGATGATCGGCGCTCGGAGCCAGACCTGCGTGAGTCCACTACGCAGATCGTAAATGCGAAGCTCGTCGCCCTCGGGCGTGGCCACCACGGCGGCCAGACGCTTCCCGTCGCGGGAGAGATCGAAACGCAGAAACGGAGCACGCTCCATGGGCAGCGGTACCGCATCAGCCCCTTCGCGACGCACCACCATGGCCGCCAGCCGCTCAGCACCAGCGGGTGCGTAGCCGAGCAGTCCGTTCGTCGACACTTCAAATTGCGCGATGCCACCCACATCGCGGCTCACGCCGCGCACCAGCGACACCGCCCGACCCAGCTGACGCGTGCGCGCGTCATACGATGCCCCACGGAGCGTGCCGTCGAGCGAGAGGTACGTCATGTAGGCGCCGTCGATGAGTCGGAATGCTGCCCCCGACACCGCTCGCGCCGCTTTGCCGTCTTCACGCGTCGTCGTGATGGACCGCACCTCACCTGAGGCCGGATCGATCAGCGTGGCCGTCTCGTTGTAGCTGCACAGCATCTTACGTTCGGCGGCAAGCCACTGACCCCATACGCAGCGCGTACCCGAAATCTTTCGATCCTCGGTCACGCCCAGTTCCGGATCGAGCCAGGTCAGCCGGTAGCCATCGCCCGCGAGAGCGAAGAGACGCGTATCGGATATCCATTCCAACGTCGCCGGCGGTGCGCTCTCCATCAGTTGCCGAGGCTCGCCGCCACCGATGGGCAGGATCATGATGTGCGTCCTGGTCGCGAACGCGAGGCGCTGACCGTCCGGCGAAATGCGCGGACTGCGGCCACCCGACGTGCCGGTGATCGGCGCTGCCGACGCATCGACGAGACTGCGGCGCCACAGCATGGTGGAGTCGCCGCGCTGCACGGCGTACACGACGAAGTCGCCGCGAGGCGCGACCGACAGTTGGCGACTCGCCGAACCGAATCCGGTGGCGATCGTCCCCGCCACGCGCGCCATCGGCGCGCTGTCCGGAAGCGCCGCATCGAAGATCGCAGCCGAGGCCACGGCGGGTGCCTCGCGTGAGCGCCCATGCGGCCACCACCAGCGATGCGACCGTGGTGACGGCCAGTGCGGCGGCGATCACCCGTAGCCTCCGGCTGCGGTCGGTTGGAGCCTGTGCGAACGGCGTGTCCACCGCGTGGCGGTCCGCCGCGGTCGTGTTCGCGGTGAGCGCCGCGACGAACTCCGTCGTACTGGCAAAGCGATCAGCCGGCAGCTTGCTCAACGCGCGGAGCACCGCCTGCTCCGCACCAAACGGCACGGTATCGCGCACCGTGCTGATCGACTGCGGCTTCTCGGTGAGCACGCGCGCCACGATGGCTTGCACGCTTGATCCGGTGAAGGGCGCATCGCCGGTGAGCATTTCGTACGTCACGGCGCCGAGCGCGTAGATGTCCGCGCGCGCATCGATGTGGCGTTCGCCCATCGCCTGTTCGGGGCTCATGTACTGCGGCGTACCGAGGCTCAAGCCGGTTTGCGTCATGCGCGCGCCGCCAGCGGCTTGCACCGCGAGTGCAATGCCGAAGTCGGCGACGATGGCGTGTCCGTTCTGGAGCAGGATGTTCTCGGGCTTCACATCGCGGTGCACAATGCCGAGCGCGTGCGCCGCGCCGAGGGCGTCAGCCACTTCGCGCGCGATGCTTAGCGCGTCGTCGATCGGCAATTGCCGCTCACGGTCGAGGCGCGCGCGCAGCGTTTCGCCGGCAATGAACGGCATCACGTAGTACAACAATCCGTCCGCCGCACCGGAGTCGAGCAGCGCCAGGATATGCGGATGCTGCAGCTTGGCGGTGGTCTTGATCTCGCTCAAGAACCGCTCGGCACCGAGTGCGGCGCCAAGGTCGGGGTGCAGCACCTTGATGGCGACGTCGCGCTCGTGCTTGAGATCGTGCGCGAGGTACACGGTGGCCATGCCGCCGCGGCCGAGCTCACGCTCGACGCGGTAGCGGTCGGACAGGGCGGCCGACAGGCGCTCGCTAGTGGTCATCCGTCTCCGGCGTTCTGATGTGATGGATCAACCGCGATGAGGACTGCTCAGCGTGCATCGCACACCGGAATGCCTGCGGTACGGGCCGCGTACGCAATAATGCCTCGATCGCAGGTTATCAGCGACGCGCCCAACGCTTGCGCCTGGGCAAGCAAAATCCGATCGGCGGGATCACCGTGCGGCCCGCCAGGCAAGCGCGTACTGTGCACCAGCACATCGCGGCTCACCGGGACGGTGGTGATGCCGGGTGCCAGGGCGGCGCGATCCAGCCAGAGGCCAACATCGGTCCCCAGCTGCAACCGCCCTTTGCTCACGAGCATGGCGATTTCCCAGTACGAGAAGTCGCTCACGAAGAGGCGGCGCGCGGCGGCGGCGCGATCGATGAGGGTGCGCGTCGCCTTGGGCAGCGCGCCCGCCGTGGCATCGAGCGTCCACAGCCACACATGCGTGTCGAGCAAGATCGGCGTGTCGCGGTCGGGCGACGCAGCGGCGCGCCAGACCGCAGGACGTCCGGTGTATTCCGGCTCGGGCTCGCGAACCGTCGACCGCGTCGTTCTTGCGCCCTCGCCGACTCGCCGGCGTGACGGTTGCTTTGGCGTCACGTCAAGTCGAAGGACGCGATGCAAGAGGCTCAGTGGTCGACGCGGACCAGAGCGCATCGTCGGGCGAGATGATATCACCGTGAGCCACGACGCTGCCACGGATAAACCCCCAAGGGGATTCGATCTGTGCCTGAACCGCCGACACCCGAACCACCGGCCGCCCGCGCTTCGTGACGATCACGTCAGCGTCGGTGCGGGCGATCTGATCCATGAGTTCGAGGCAGGTGGCCTTGAATTCACTCGCTGAGATGGTTGCTGCGGCTGGCGCAGACCTGGACCGCACCGGCTGACGGGGCATGGGCTTCATCCTGAGAAGTGGTCAAAACAATATGACCATGGTCATTCTGTATGACAAGGCGATACTGGACCTCACTGTCGATTCACCAGCCCAAACTGTTGATCCAGCCAGCGCGTGGACTCCGACACCCACATCGGCCGCGGCAGGAAATGTCCGCCTTCAAACAGCCCCTGCTTTTTGGTACCCGGCGGTGAGCCGAGCAGCCGGAGAAAGGGGACTTGCGACGACTCGTACGGAAAGACGCTGTCGTAGCGGCCACTGAGCATGTCCAACAGCGCGAGAATGTGCGGATGATTGAGTCGCGCCGTGATGGCGATCTCGCGCAGGAAGCGTTCGCCGGTGAGGGACTGGGTGAGCTCCGGCTTGAGCAGCTTGATCGCCACATCGCGGTCGTGCTTGAGATCGCGCGCGAGGTACACAGTGGCCATGCCGCCGGCGCCGAGCTCGCGGTCGACGCGGTAGCGGTCAGACAGCGCCGCAGAAAGGCGCGCGAGGATGGTGCTCACGCGGAGGCTCTCTCGGTTGGACTGGACTTCGCGACCGTCATGGCAGCGAATATGCCTCGCCGGCGCCCGTCATGACCAGTGGGCGATTCGTTGTACGTTCGGCCACGCGCTACCGCTCGAAACTCGCCATGATCGCTTCGGCGCGAGGGTCACGGCGAAGCGCGTCGTAGCGCTCAGCGCGGTTGTACATCTGCAGCCAGCTGTCAGGTTGTTTCACGGCACGTTCAATCATCGCCAGCGCGGCCGCGTGATCACCCAGCTGTTCCAGCGCCGCGGCCAGCACGCCCATGGCCGGCATCTCGCCACCATTCTTGTTGCGCAAGTTCTCCATGGCCCGCCGCGCATCTGCGGCGCGCCCGGCCCGGGCGAGAACGAACGCGAGAATGCCTTCGGTCTGATTCGGAAGATTCTTCGGCAGTTGTTCCAGGTTGCGCTGCAGCGCGAGAATCGCCTCATCGTGCCGTCCGAGATAGCTCAGCGCCTCGGCGCGAGCATCCCAAGCCAACGCGTATGTCGAGTCCATGGACAAGATCGATCGCGTGGCGGAGTCGACCTCACGGTAGCGACGCTCGGTCATGAGCAGCTGTGCGCCCCATGTCCGGGCGATCAATGACGCGGGTTCCGCCGACTGTGCGCGCGCGGCGCGGTCACGGGCTTCGGCGAAGCGTCCCATGTGGACAAGATTGAGCGCGTGCCAGCCCCAGAGAATGGCAATACTGGAATCGAGCGCTTGCGCTCGCCGGTACGTCCTGTCGGCCTCAGCGTTCTCGAAAATGCCCATCTGTGCCGAAGCGATGGCCCCCCAGGCCTCGGCCACGGTGGAATCGATGGCGATGGCCTTTCGTGCGGCCGCGATGGCCAGCGGCGCCATGGTGCGTGCCGTGCCTTGTTCGTAGAACGGGATGGATGACAACGCCAGCCCCAGCGCCGCGTGCGCGCGAGCGAACTGCGGATCGCGAGCCACCGCACGTTCGAACAGCGCAATCGACTGGCGCACCGTTTGCACGGTCCGGCGTCCGAACAACACCTGTCCCTGCAAATACAACGCGTACGCTTCGGGGTCGGCGGTCTCAACACGCGTCGGCCCTGTCGCGCGCACCCCACCGAGCGCGCCAAGCAGTTTGGTCGCCACGGCGCGCGCAATCTCGTCCTGCAACGCGAAGACATTCGTCAGCGGCCGATCGTACTTCTCCGTCCACGTCACCGCGCCATCCGTCGCCGACACCAGCGACACGTTCACACGCACC
The DNA here is from genome assembly GCA_016720905.1 of Gemmatimonadaceae bacterium. NCBI lineage: Bacteria > Pseudomonadati > Gemmatimonadota > Gemmatimonadia > Gemmatimonadales > Gemmatimonadaceae > Gemmatimonadaceae bacterium. The sequence goes on from JADKJT010000002.1 coordinate 369,205, forward strand.
TGCCCTGCTGCGCGCTGCACACTGCCGGTGAGCAGCGACCCCACGCCGAGTTCCCTGGCAATCGCGCTTTCGTCCAGGCCGCGCGCCTGGAGCGCACCGGCACTGGAGCGTCCGATCACCCGCACACCGGTCTTGGACAGTGCGCGCGTCATCTCCTCGGCGAGTCCGATACCGAAGAAATCATCGGCCTTGTCGCCGCTCAGATTGGCCAACGGCAGCACGGCGATTGAGCGATTCGTCGCCGCGCTCGCCGGCGCCGCAGCGACCGCGGCGTACCCGCGGGAATTCCCCAGCGGCTGCCGTGTCTTCACCCAGACCGCCGCGACGATGGCCACCACCAGGACACCGGCGGCGATCGCCACGCTGCGTGGCGACCGCCGTGGCATGGTGCGTACCGAATGGCTGCGAGCACCCGTGGCGCCCGAGGGGGTCACCACACCGTCCAGCGACTGCAGTACTTCTTCCGCATTGGCCGGCCGATGTGTCGGGTCCTTGGACAGACACCGCTGCACCAGATCGTCCAGTGCCGTCGGCACGTCCCGGTTGCGCGACGTCACGGCGGCCGGCGTTTCCGACAGGTGCGCCGCAATCATCTGCGCCGAATTCACTTTCCCGGCGAACGGATGCGTACCGGTCAGCAACTCGTACGCAACGACGCCCCAGGCGTAAATGTCGGCGCGCAAATCCACGTCGGCGCCAACGGCCTGTTCGGGCGCCATATAGGCAGGCGTACCGATCGACCCGCCCGCCTGCGTGAGCGAAGCACTCGTGCTGCTGTTGGCACTGCCATCAAGGGTGCGCGAGGCGCTGAGCGCCTTGGCAATGCCGAAATCGGTGACGACGGCGGTGCCACCCGACAACAGGATATTCTCCGGCTTGATGTCGCGATGCACCACGCCTTGCGAATGCGCGTAGGCCAGCGCGCGCGCCACGTCGCGCAGGATGCTCACCGCCTGAGCCACACCGAGCGCCGCACCACCGGCAATGCGCGCCCGTAGCGATTCGCCGGTGACGAACGGCATCGTGTAATACGGCAACGATCCCGAGCTCCCCGTACTCAATACCGGCACGATATTCGCCTGCTGCAATCGTGCCGCGAGCTTCACTTCCCGCGCGAATCGCTCCGCGCTGACGCCCTCGGCCAACTCGGGGGCAATGACCTTGACCACCACGGTTCGGCCAAGCGCGCGCTCATGCGCCACGAACACGCGCGACATGCCGCCGCCGCCGAGCTCGCGCTCGAGCGTGTAGGCGTCACCAAGGGTGGTCTGGAGTTGGTCGCGGATATCGGTCATGCGAGCAGACAATATGGCGGAACTCCCTCGCTGACGGGGTTGTCAGACGGCCTGAGTCGGTAGCCGAATGCAGGGGGCGCGGGGCCAAGCGGGCTCAGGTGAGAAGATTTTGTCAATTGGCGCAATTGTCCGGGCCAGTGCAATATCAACGTCTCACCTGCAGCAACCGTCCGATTCACTGTGCGGGCCTCGTTGGCCGCCGTCACGAGGGTCCTATGCGCAAACTTCTTATTCTTGCCGCAACACTGGCTGCCTGCTCCAAAGCCGAAACGCCGGCGGCCGACTCCACGGCCATGGCACCGGCCCCCGCGATGGCCCCCGCACCGGCCAATCTCACCGGAGCCGATGTCGCGGGAACCTGGAAGGGCATGACCATGGGCGAAACCAGTGATTCGGTGACAGCTCGCTGGACGGCAGTGAACGTCAATGACTCGACGGGCACTATCACCATCGATGGGTCGAAAGACGCCATTCCGTTCACGCGGATGTTCGATGCCGACAGCATGGTGGCCACGTCCAAACCGTACGCGAATCCGGCCGATGCGAAAGGACCCAAACTGCTGTTCCGGTCCGTTGGCCGCTTGAAGGATGGCAAACTCGTGGGCACCTCGGCGAACATGCTGGCCAGCAAGCCGGATTCGGTCGTCCAGCGTGGCCGCTGGGAGGCGACGCGGGCGCCGTAAGCGCATCGCCTGCTGCCGTGCCACCACGGGCCGCCTCGCATGAGGCGGCCCGTGGCGTTTGACGTCGTCGCGCAATGGCCCGGTCGAAGCCGCCCCGGTAGTTTTCCCGGCATGACCACCATCATGCAATCCGACTTCATTCAGTCGATCGCCGACGCGCTCCAGCACATCTCGTACTATCACCCGGCCGACTACATCTCGGCGCTCGCTGTGGCGTACGAGCGGGAGCAAAGCCCCGCCGCCAAGGACGCCATCGCGCAGATTCTCACCAACTCACGCATGTGCGCCGAGGGGCATCGCCCGATTTGCCAGGACACCGGCATCGTGGTGGTGTTCCTCAAGATCGGCATGAACGTGCGCTGGGATGCGACGATGTCGGTGCAGGAAATGGTGGATGAAGGGGTGCGCCAAGCGTACCTGCTTCCCGAAAATGTGTTGCGGGCGTCAATCGTGTCCGACCCGGCGTTTTCCCGCAAGAACACGCGCGACAACACCCCCGCCGTGGTGCACTGCGAAATGGTGCCCGGCGATACCGTCGAAGTGAAGTTGGCCGCCAAGGGCGGAGGATCTGAGAACAAGTCCAAGTTCGCCATGCTCAACCCCAGCGATTCCATCGTGGATTGGGTGATGAAGACCGTGCCCACCATGGGTGCGGGTTGGTGTCCGCCAGGGATGTTGGGCATTGGCATCGGCGGCACCGCCGAAAAGGCGATGCTGATGGCCAAGGAGTCGCTGATGGAGCACATCGACATGGCGGAACTCAAGGCGCGTGGCCCCCGAAATAAGATCGAAGAGCTGCGCATCGAATTGCACGACAAAGTGAACGCACTGGGTATCGGCGCACAGGGGCTGGGCGGACTCTCCACGGTGCTGGACGTGAAGATTTTCGACTACCCCACGCACGCCGCGTCCAAACCGATCGCCATGATTCCGAATTGCGCCGCCACCAGACACGCCCATTTCACGCTGGACGGATCAGGGGTGGCCGAGTTGCCGATTCCGCGTCTGTCCGATTGGCCGGATGTCACGTGGAAGGCCGACGTGAACGCGATTCGGGTGGATCTCAACACGCTCACTCCGGAAATCGTCGCCACGTGGAAGGCCGGTGATCGTCTGCTGCTGAATGGCAAGTTGCTCACCGGACGCGACGCGGCACACAAGCGTATCGCCGATCTGTTTGCATCGGGCGAAGGCCTGCCCGCCGGCGTGGACTTCACCAATCGCATGATCTACTACGTGGGTCCGGTGGACCCAGTGCGCGACGAAGCCGTGGGACCAGCGGGTCCGACCACTGCCACGCGCATGGACAAGTTCACCGAGATGATGCTGGCCAAGACCGGCTTGATTGCGATGATCGGCAAGGCCGAGCGCGGACCAACGGGACTGGAAGCCATTCGCAAGCACAAGGCCGCATATTTGATGGCGGTGGGCGGCGCGGCCTATCTGGTGTCCAAAGCCATTCGGGCGTCGCGAGTGGTAGCGTTCGGCGAGCTGGGGATGGAGGCGATTTATGAGTTTGATGTGGAAGAAATGCCGGTGACGGTGGCGGTGGACGCTGCCGGAAGCAACGTGCACGAGACGGGCCCGCGCGAATGGCAGGAGAAGATTCGGCAGTTGCCGATTCTGGTCGGCTGAACTTCCTCCGGAGGTTGCACCATGTCAGACGCGATGCTGCAGGCTGAAGTACAAGCGGCGCTGGGGGACCACTTCACGCTGGAGCGCGAGTTGCCGCGCGGTGGCATGTCGCGCGTCTTCGTGGCCACCGAAAACGCGTTGCGTCGTCGTGTGGTCATCAAGGTGCTGGCGCCGGAGTTGGCGGCCACGTTGTCCACCGAGCGATTCAAGCGGGAAATCGCGCTGGCCGCGCGCCTGCAGCATCCGCACATCGTGCCGCTGCTGTCTGCGGGTCTCGCCGGGTCCCATTTGTACTACACCATGCCCTTCGTGGACGGGGAGTCGTTGCGGCAGCGCATGGATCGCGAACGCCCGATGGCCTTCGGCGACATCGCCACCATTCTCACGGAAGTGGCGGGCGCGCTGGCATATGCGCACACGGAAGGCGTTGTACACCGCGACATCAAGCCGGAGAACGTGATGTTCTTTCACGGCCAGGCGGTGGTGCTGGATTTCGGCATTGGCAAGGCGCTCATCAGCGCCTCCACATCGGAAACCGAAGTCCTGCGCATTACGCAGGTGGGAATGAGTCTGGGGACTCCCACCTATGTGGCGCCTGAGCAGGCCGCGGCGGATCCAGCACTGGATCATCGGGCCGACTTGTATGCGCTGGGTGTCGTGGCGTATGAAATGATCACCGGTCATCCGCCATTCTCGAGCCGGTCACCGCAGGTGGTGATTGAGGCGCACGCCAAGCAGAAACCCGACCCGATCACGGGGCGTCGCCCCGACGTGCCGAAGCATCTGGCCGCCATTGTCATGCGGTGTCTGGAGAAGCGTCCGGCGGATCGCCCGGCCAGTGGCGAGGACATCGTGACGGCACTTACGACGGCGATCACGCGACGTCATTCAGGCGGCGGACCCGTGATTGAAAAGATCGCCAACGCGCCGCTCTGGGTGCCGTGGGCTGTGGCCGGGTTCACCACGCTCGCAGCGATCGTGTTGGCCGTGTTGTACGCGACACGGTAACGCATGCGTCCACTTCATACGTGTGTCGCCGCGATCGGCACTCTTGCCCTGCTGGGCCTGGCAACGTCGTGCCAGAGCGCACCCAATGCGGTAACACCCGCCGCCGCGATGGATCGCGATTTGCTGGACGTGACAGTGCCACGCCTGCACGCGCTGTACGACGCCAGGACGTACACCGTGAAGGAGGTGGTGCAGTGGCACCTCGACCGCATCGATCGCTACAACGGCATCTATGGGGCCATTGAGACGGTGTTGCGCGATGAGGCGCTGGCCGAGGCGGAGCGTCAGGATGCGGACCAGGCTGGTACAACTCATGGTCCTCTCTGGGGCGTACCGATTGTCATCAAGTCCAACACCAGCGTGAAAGGCCAGGTGACGACGGCGGGCTGGGAGGGATTCACTCGCGCTGGCCACGAACTTGTGGCACCGAAAGACGCCACGGTCGTCGCAAAGCTGAAGGCGGCCGGCGCCATCATTGTCGGGTTGGCCAACATGCCCGACCTGGCCAACAGCGACACTAATCGCGGCAGTTCATTCGGCCGCACCGGCAATGCGTATGATGTGCGCTTCTCACCGGGCGGCTCATCCGGCGGCGTCGTGACGGCCGTCGCAGCCAACATGGCGGTGCTGGGCAACGGGACCGACACGGGCAACTCGATTCGCATGCCGGCGGCCACCAGCGCGCTGGTTGGCGTGTTTCCCACGCGCGGTCTTGTCAGCATCGCCGGCATCGCGCCGCTTGACTGGCTGCTCGACAACACCGGACCCATCGCGCGCACTGTCACCGACGCGGCGATCGCGCTCGCGGTCATGGCCGGCGCCGACTCGCTGGATCCGCCCACGGCCGATGCACCGGATTCGGTTCGTCGGGCGTCGTATCAGCCACCGCTCAACAGCGCGTCGCTCAAGGGAAAACGGTTTGGCGTTCCGGCGTTCGTGCTGGCCGGAGATGGTGTGCCCTTCCACGGCATTCCGGTCTCCGTGCCTGGCGCGGCAGCCGAGTCAATTCGTGTGGCGGCCAACATGGCGCTTCGTCCGGAAACACGCGCCATGTTCATGAAGGCGGTTGACGCACTGCGGGCAGCGGGCGCCGAGGTGGTCTTCGGCGACAGTGTGCTGCCAACATCGTTCGCGCGCACGGCCAGTCGCGTGTCCACGTACGCCTACATGCGGGATGGCACCGATCGCTTTCTCGCCACCTTCGGTCCGGCAGAGTATCACTCGGCAGCGGACTACCAGAAGGCCGTAGGCGCCCCGCTGTTCACTTCGTCCATAGGCACCGAGGACAACTTCCGGAACATGGGCGGTGTGCACCTTGATCAGCGCGTGCTGGCAGCCGATGCGGACGCGGATCGCTTGTACCACGCACCTCGGCGTGCCATGCTAGCCGCGTATCTGGCAAATCTCGATGGACTCAAACTCGACGGCTACGTGTACCCGGCCATCCAGATGCCGCCGGTCGATGAAACGATGCCGCAAGATGGTCGCGTGAGCGAAGGGCCGCACTCGGCGACCAGCTGGGTGAACATGATTGGTGTGCCCGCCGTCGTCGTGCCGGCAGGGTTCTACAGCAGCGGGCTACCGTTCGGTCTGGAGTTCTCCGCTCGCCCGTGGACTGACGGCACCCTGTTAGGCATCGCGCACGCGTGGGAACAGTCCGCACATTCGCGGAAACCGCCAACGCTGGTGGAGCAGGGACTGCTCCCGGTCACGCCGGCGCGTCCGGGGCGTCGCTGACTGAAGCACTCACCACTAGCTTCCATTCACAGCCATCACGACGTACCGATTGCCTGGAGCGTTCCGCCAATGTCCGACTACATCACACTGAGCCCCGATCGTCGTCCCCGTGACGATGAGATCGACACCTACGGCCTGACGCACACCGGCAAGGTGCGCGAGATCAATCAGGATCACTTCCTGCTGGCGACCATCCATCGTCGGGTGGATGTGCTGCAAACCAGTCTCCCTGATGCCGCGCGACTGGAGGTCAACGACGAGCGATTGGCGTTCCTGGCCATGATCGCCGATGGCGTGGGAGGCGCGGTAAGCGGCGAGAAGGCGAGTGCGACCGCGCTCGAGAACGCGATGCACTACGTGGGCAGCAGCATGCGCTGCTACGATCGCGGCGAAGCGTCCGACGAGCAGTTCATCGAGCAGTTGCAGGAAGCCGCCATGAAGAGCCACGAAGCCGTCGTCGCGCGGGCTGCCGCAGAAGCGGACGGCCGCACGATGGCCACGACGCTCACCTTGTTTCTTGGTGTATGGCCCTGGTACTACCTGCTGCAGGTGGGCGACTCGCGCTACTACCTGTATCGCGACGCCGTACTGACACAGGTCACGCGCGATCAGACGCTGGCGCAGGATCTTGTCGATCAGGGCGTTTTCACCCGCGCAGTCGCCGCCGGGTCCCGATTGGCGAATGTCCTCTCCAGCGCCATTGGCGGTGAGACCACCACCCCGGTGGTCACGCGCCTGCGGGCCAGTTGGCGCAATGTGCACCTGCTCTGCAGCGACGGGCTCACCAAGCATGTGTCCGACGAAAAGATTGCGGAGCGTCTGGCGACCATGACGTCGGCGAAACAGGTGTGTGAGCAGCTGCTGCAGGACGCGCTGGACGACGGCGGGTCGGACAACATCACCATTGTCGTGGGACGCGCCATGCCGAAGGACCTGCCGGGGTGAGTTGGGTGCGCGCGGCATGGGGACTGGCGTTGGCCGTCGCCAGCGTGTCGTGCAGCGGTGGCGCCTCGCCCATCGACATCACGCCGCCGGTGCCGGGACCGATCGGGTACGTCGCCGGGCAATCGTACTTCGGTCGCAATGGATACATCGAGTACATCGCCGGGAACGCGCCCGTCATTCTCACGGCGCCACATGGCGGCACCCTCGTGCCCAGCAGCATTCCCGACCGCACCGCCAGCACGTGCGGCGGTGCCGCCACTACAGTCACCGATACCAATACGGGTGAGTTGGTGCGGGCCATGCAGCGGCGCTTCTTCGCGCGATTCGGCACCTACCCGCACATCATCATCTCGCTGTTGTCGCGTCGCAAGCTTGACCCGAATCGAGTTGCGCCCGAAGCCGACTGCGGCAACGCCGATGCCGCCGCAGCGCTTGAAGACTGGCACGGGTTCATCAATACTGCCAAGAGCGCGGTGCTGCTGACCAGTGGCAAAGGATGGTACATGGACATGCACGGACATGGCCATGCCATTCCGCGACTGGAGCTTGGCTATCTACTGGCCGACGCCGACCTCAATCGCACGGATGCCGCGCTCGATGCGACGGCCTCGTTTGAGAACGTATCCAGCATTCGCACGCTGTCGGAGTTTTCGCCCCTGTCGTTCGCCACGCTGTTACGTGGGCCAACCAGCTTGGGCACGCTGTACGCGAACAACGGATTCCCTGCCCTGCCGAGTGGGGGCGACCCCAGCCCGAATGGCGCCGACTACTTCAACGGCGGCGACAATACGGTGCGCCACGCGTGCGGCAGTGGTGCCTCGGCCTTGGGGGGCACCAGCAACGGCAACATCTGCGGCGTACAGATCGAATCAAATTTCACGGGTGTGCGCGACAACGCGACCAATCGCGATCGATTCGGCGATGCCACGGCGACCGTGCTGGAGGAATATTTGCGCGTGCACTGGGGGCTCCGCCTCGCGCCACCGTGAGGTGCTGGCTGACTACTTGAGCTGGTCCAGCCCTTTCAGCAGTCGGGAAAAAAATCCCACCGCCGTGGCGTAGTCGGCCACCGCCAGACGCTCATTCAGGCCGTGAATGCGCGTGAAGTCTCCGTCGCCAAGGGGGATGGGCAGAAAACGGTATACGTTGGCGGAATGAGGCCCCCAGTACTTCGCATCGGTTCCGCCAACCACCAGATACGGCAGCACCGGCATCGATTCGCCCGGCGCCATGGTGCGAATCGTCGACTCGATCAATCGATACGCGGTGGACTTCGTGTCCGACACCGGAGACGGATCGACCCGGGCGCTATCGGTGGGTTCCACGCTGATCAGCGTGTCGTGAATGACCGACCGCACGCGCTCCGTCACGGTGGCCACGGTTTCGCCGGGTCGGATGCGGAAGTTCACCACGGCGGTCGCGTCCGGCGGCAGCACATTGTCCTTGATCCCCGCCGATAGCATGGTGGGAGACGTGGTGGTGTGCATCATCGCCGCACTGGAGGGCGTGGCCTTGAGCGTTTTGATGACCACCGACGTGGTGATCCACAGGTTGGCCATCGCCAGACGCTGCGCGAATGGCAGATACGGCGCCATGGCATCCAGCATGCCGCGGGTTGGTCCGTCAATGGTATACGGAAACGGATTCGACTCCAACGCCGCGATGGCGCGACTGAGTGCGCCCACGGCAGTGCGCGCGCCCGGCATGGACGAATGCCCACCCATGGCGGTCGCCCGCAATCGCAACGACACGTATCCCTTCTCGGCAATCCCCACCACCGCCGATCGACCGGCCACGCCGGGCACCAACCCCGACGTCATGATACCGCCCTCGTCGAGTACCATGGCCGGTTTCACACCGCGTGCCACCAGGGAATCAACGATCGTGCGCGCGCCGTAGAGCCCACCCACCTCTTCGTCGTGTCCGAAGGTGAGATACACGGTGCGCGGTGGGGTGTAGCCCTGCGCGAGCAAACCCTCCACCGCTTCGAGCGACGCCAGCACGGTGGTTTTGTCGTCCAGTGTGCCACGTCCCCACACGAATCCGTCGGCCACATCACCGGAAAACGGGCCGTGCGTCCAGTCCTTGAGATTCGACTCCGGGACTGGAACGACATCCATGTGTCCCATGATGACGACGGGCGCGGCCTTCGTGTCGGTGCCGGTCCACGTATAGACCAGGCTCAAACCCGCGATCTTTTCGCGGAGCAGCGTGCGAGCCACCAAGGGAAACGCGCGTTCGAGGAAATCGTGAAACCCCAGAAACGCGACCGTGTCGATGGGCGCGCCGGACGCCATCGACACCGTGGCGAATTTCACGGCGCCGGACAGTCGCTGCGCGGCCAGGGCGGAATCGACGGTGACCGCGGGTGCGGTGGCGGCCGCTGCGATGGGGGCGGGGGCGGGTACGCGGAGGGTACGCACCACCATGACGGCCAGGAGCAGCACCAACCCACTGGCCAGCAGAAGCAACACACGTTTCACGGAATTCTCGGGCGAAAGGGACCTGAAGGATTTCGCGTGTGAAGGCCGTGACCGGAAGGGGGGCTGGAGATTGTGCGCGACCCGCGCAACCTTGTCGCATGCCTGATGCCCCGATCACCGGCGATCTGTCGCCCGAGGAGTTCCGCGCCGCGGCCCATGCCGCCGTGGACTGGATTGCCGATTACCTGGAGCATCCGGGGCAGTACCCGGTCAAGAGTCGCGCGCGGCCCGGCGATATCCGGAATGCGCTCCCGGCGTCGGCGCCCACCACCGGCGAACCGTTGGAAGCGATGCTCAACGATTTTCATCGCACGATTGTGCCGGGCATCACGCATTGGAATAACCCGTCGTTCTTCGCCTACTTCGCCAATTCCGCAGCGTATCCGGCCATTGTCGGCGAGCTGTTGACGGCAGGGCTGAATGCCAACGGCATGTTGTGGGTGACGAGTCCGGCCGTCACGGAGCTGGAGCAGGTCACGCTGGATTGGCTGCGCCAGCTGATGGGGCTGGGCGACGGTTGGTTTGGGCAGATCACCGACACCGCTTCGGTGAGCACGTTCTACGCGTTGGCCGCGGCGCGCGAAACGGCGGGACTCGACATTCGCGCGCGCGGCATGGCGGCGCGCACCGACCTGCCGGTGTTGCGCGTGTATTGCTCCGAACACGCGCACTCGTCCATCGACAAGGCGGTCATTGCACTGGGACTTGGCCACGACAACCTGGTCAAGATTCCGGCCGACGAGCAATTCCGCATGCGTCCTGATGCACTCGAGACTGCAATGCGCGCCGATGTCGCGGCGGGCCGTCGACCGATTGCCGTTGTGCCGTGCGTCGGTACGACCAGCACGACCAGCATCGACCCAGTGCCGGAGATCGTGCGCATTGCCAGGATGTTCGACTGCTGGGTGCATGTGGACGCGGCGTACGCCGGGCCGGCGGCCATTGTGCCCGAGCTGCGTTATCTCATGGACGGTGTGGACGGCGCCGATTCGCTGGTGGTGAACCCGCACAAATGGTTGTTCACACCCATGGATTGTTCCGTGCTGTACACCAAGCGACCCGACGCACTGCGGCAGGCGTTTGCCCTGTTGCCCGAGTATCTGGTTACCAAGGGGCAGGACGATGTGGTGAACCTGATGGACTACGGGATACAGCTGGGACGCCGCTTTCGGTCACTCAAGTTATGGATGGTGCTGCGTGCGTTTGGTGCGGATGGATTGGCCGAGCGTATTCGTGTTCATTGCGAATTAGCGCGGGAGTTTGCCGGCATGGTGCACTTTGAAGGCGGATGGGAACTCACCGCGCCGGTGCCGTTGTCGCTGGTATGCTTTCGGTATGCGCCGGCCGGTGCCAGCGAAGACGAGTTGGCACGCATCAATGCGGCTATCATGGAACGCGTGAACGCGGGTGGCACGGCGTACCTGTCGCACACGAAGCTCAACGGCAAGTACACATTACGACTGGCCATCGGGAATATCCGGACCGAGCGCGCGCATGTTGAAGCGGTGTGGCGGGAACTGCGAGCGGCCGCGGCGTACGCTACCGAACCTTGGGCGCGTCCAGATCGAGGTGCAGTGTGACAAACTGCAGCCCACCGGTGCTCCCCACTTCGCACCGATAGATGGACACCTTGGCCTTGCCGGACCACTGCCACCGTTCGGCCAGCAGTTCCTCGGTGTCCTTTTCCTGTTGCGCGCGGATTTGCGCATCGGTGGCCCAGGGCTGTTTGCGACGGTAGTCGGCGCAGATGGATTCGGTGGGACCGTCCGGCGCGGGCCCGTGGAACAGCAGGATCAGCTGTTCGACGCCGTGGGCGGCAACCAGATACCGGCATTCTCCCTGCAACGCGTGCGCGCGCATGAAATCACGACCGCTCGGACACAGTGCGCCCGCGCCGCCCGGTGCGTAGAGGCGATCGTAGTGCTGAATGCCCAGGTGACGGGACAGGAAGTCGTCCGTGGCCTCCTGCAAACGGCCATCGGAACAGGCCGCGACGAGAATGCGCGGGCGTTCCGGATTCCAGTCCAGACTTGATACGAACTCCAATTGCAGTCCTCGGCCAAGGGGTCACCTGAGTATCGCGTGACGCGTGGCGCGGCGCCACATTAGCGAGATGCCAACTCCCTGGTCGCAGGTTTACATGCCGTTGGGCAGTCTGCTCCCCTCGGCGCTGATTGCCGCACTTCCCGTGGTCGTGCTGCTTGGCCTGCTCGGCCTCTGGCATGTGCGCGCGCACCTGGCCGCGCTGGCGGGTCTTGCCGCGGCGATGGCGGTCGCCATCGCCGTGTTCGGTATGCCGCTACCGCTGGCGCTGGCCGCTGCGGGCGACGGCGCGTTGTACGGTCTCTTCCCCATTGGGTGGATCGTGCTCAACGCCATTTTCGTGTACGCGATCACGGTGGAAACAGGAAGCTTCGACATCGTGCGGCATTCCGTAGTGGGTATCGCGGAAGATCGTCGTATCCAGGTGTTGCTGGTGGCGTTCTGCTTTGGCGCCTTTGTGGAAGGCGCCGCCGGATTCGGCACGCCGGTCGCGATATCGGCCGCCATGCTGATTGGGTTGGGATTCAAGCCGCTGCCCGCGGCCGGATTGTCACTCATCGGCAACACGGCTCCGGTGGCATTTGGTGCGCTGGGTACGCCCATTATCGCACTGGCCGGTGTGACACATTTGCCATTGAATGACCTCAGCGCCATGGTTGGCAAACAACTGCCGCTCTTTGCCATGATCATTCCGTTCTGGCTCATCTGGGTGATGGCCGGATGGCGTTCCGTGAAGGAGGTATGGCCAGCGTGTCTGGTGGCCGGCGTGAGCTTTGGCGCCATGCAGTATTTCATCAGCAATCACTTCGGTCCGACGTTGGTGGACATTGGCGCGTCGCTCACGTCCATCGTGTCACTGCTGGTGCTGTTGCGATTCTGGCAGCCACGCACCGTGTGGCGGTTTCCGGGCGAGTCGTCCGCGTTGCCGAGCGCACTGACACCGTCCGCAGTGCCGCAACACACGCCGCGACAGGTGCTGCGCGCCTGGATGCCGTGGGGCATTCTGTCCGTGCTGCTGTTCACGTGGGGATTCCCCAGCGTGAAGGCATGGTTGAATGCGCAGTCCATCATGACCTTCACCGTGCCGTATCTGCATCAAGCGGTGCTGCGCACGCCGCCCGTGGTGGCCGTAGCCAAGGCCGAAGACGCGATCTTCACACTCAACTGGCTGTCGGCCAGCGGCACGGCACTGTTGCTCACCGGCCTGCTATCGGGCGCACTGCTCGGCATGAACGTGAGCGCGATTGCGCGCACCTACTGGCAGACGCTGCTCAAGGTGCGCGTGTCTCTGGTGACCATTGCGGCGATGATGGCGCTGGGATTTGTCACGCGATACGGCGGACTGGACGCCACCATGGGCCTCGCGTTTGCGCAAACGGGCATGCTGTTCGCGTTCTTCTCGCCGCTGCTGGGCTGGCTGGGTGTCGCCCTCACGGGGAGCGACACGTCAAGCAATGTGTTGTTCGGCAACCTGCAGCAGATATCGGCCAATCAGGTTGGGGTGTCGCCGCTGCTGGCTGCGGCCGCCAACAGTTCGGGTGGCGTGATGGGCAAGATGATCGACGCGCAGAGCATTGTCGTGGCCGGTGTGGCCACGGGACAGCAAGGTCAGGAAGGGGAGATTCTGCGGTATGTGTTCTGGCACAGCCTGGCGTTGGCGTGCCTGGTGGGCATTGAAGTGCTGGTCATGTCTCGGATGTAGACATCGCTTTCCGCCGCTTCCGCTCATCTTTCTTCGCGCGCCGCACGCGGTTCCAGCGAATAAACGCATACACCGCGGCCGTGACGACGAGCGCACCAATGATCTCGCCGGCCCGCCCGACATGGCCCACGGCGCGCACAGCGGCCTCACCAGCGGCGTAGCCGATAAGCGCGAACACCAGCGTCCAGAGTGCCGACCCCAGGAGCGACGCCGCGAGATACGTGGCCAGAGGTACGCGCGCCGCACCACACGCCAACGGCAGCACAATGCGCAATCCAAACGCGAAGCGCACCAGGAACGACGCCGTGAGCGGATTCCGCGCCACCACACGCAACGCCACCGTACCCGCCGCGCGGAATCGCGGGAAGCGTTTGCGAATCCAGTCCCACTTCACGCGCCCGGCCGCATACAACACCGATGTACACAGCCAGCCGCCCAGTGTGATGCCGACAATCACGCGAATGAGCTGCAATTCGCCTTCGTGCGCCGCGATGCCACCGAACACCGGTGACAGTTCCTCAATGACAATGGCCGACAACCCCAACAGCGCGTAGGTCCAGAAGCTGTCCGCCAGCGCCTCGATGAAGTTGAGGTCCGACCAACTGCCAACCGACACGGCCGTGACAGCCACGATGGCAAAGGAAAGCAGGCGGACGGGAGTCATCATGCTGTCAATCTAGCGGAGGCCCCGCGCACGCCGTCTAGTCGCCCATGCTTGGCACGGGCTCGATCGCGCGGAACTGTCCGGTGTGCGGGGGGGTCATGCCCACGCGCCGCGCGAACCAGCTCCGCATGTTGTCGAAGATTTCGTAGAACGTGGGGATGACCAGCAGTGTCAGCACGGTTGACGTGATCACGCCGCCAATCACCGCCACGCCCAGCGGCGCGCGGAATGACGCGCCTTCGCCTCGTCCCAGCGCCACCGGGATCATGCCGGCGATGAGGGCGAACGTGGTCATGAGAATGGGACGCAACCGGATGGCGCCCGCCTCGATCAGCGCCTCCCGCAACGGCATGCCGTTCCGCTCGCGCGCCCACTTGGCGAAATCGATGAGCAGAATGGCGTTCTTGGCCACGATGCCGCACAACAGGATCACGCCGATCAGGCTCATGAGGTTGATGGTGTGCCCCGTGATGGCCAGCGCACCCATCACGCCAATCAGCGACAGCGGCAGCGAGATGAGGATGGCGATGGGATCGAGGAAGGAACCGAACTGCACCACCAGAATCAGGTACATGAGCGCAATGGCGACACCGAGCGCGACAAAGATGTTGGTGAACACCTCCTGCTGCTGCTCGACCTGCCCGCCCGTGGAGAGCTGCACCCCCGGCGGCATGGGGATCTTCGCCGTGTTCGCGTTGATATCCTTCATCACTTCGGTGAGTGACCGTCCGGCGAAGTTCGCCTCCACCTTGATCACGTTGTCGCGATTGAGATGATTGACGATGGCCGGTCCGAGGTTGCTCTTGATGCGCGCCACCTGCTGCAACGGGATCAGTTGCGCGTTGGGGCCCGTGCCAATGGCAATGGGCAACAACGCCAGGTCGGAGCCACGGGCGCGCGCTTCCGGTGAGAGGCGCACCATGACCTTGCGCGTCTGATTGGTGGGATCGACCCAGTCGCCGGCATCGAGGCCGGCAAATGCCGGACGAATGGCCTGCGCCACCTGGCCAATGCTCAGCCCCAGCGCGCCGGCCAGTCCGCGATCGATCTCCACCGTGAGCTCCGGCTTCTGTCCCTTGGTGCTGAGGCCCACGTCTACCGCACCCGGCGCGGCCTTCACGGCCGCCAGATACTGATTGGCCACCGATTGGAGCGCCGCCTTGTCGCTGCCGCGCAACTCCAGTGAGATCTGTTTTTGCGCACCCGAGAAGTCGTTGGTGAATACCGCCACGTCGGCGCCGCCGATGCTCTTCACGTCGTCGCGCATCTGCGCCGCCAATTCCTCGGCGCCGCGTTGCCCAATCGCCCGACGCTCGGCTTTCGTACTGAGCTTCACATAGATGCTGGCCTTGTCCACGGCCCCGCTGGCGCCACCTGCCGTGACGAACGTGTACTTCACTTCCGGATACTTCTCCACCAACCGGAGCGTCTCGCCGGTTTTCTGGCGCAAGTAGTCGATATTGGCGCCCGGAGGCGCGTCGACGGTTAGCGACACTTCGGCATTGTCTTCCAGCGGGAAGAATCCGCCACCCACCAGGCCGAGCGCCGGCATGGACAGGGCGATGGCGAAGCTGGCCACGGCCAGGAACACCATCGACTTGGGATGATCCAAGGCCCACCCGACCACACGGCGGTAGCCATTGGCCAAGCCGTTGAACCAGAGATTGAACTTGTCGAGCTTCTTCGTGATCCACGCCTTTTCATGCTCTTCCTGATGCGGGTCAGGCCAGTACGCCGAGAGCATCGGATCGAGCGAGAACGACACGAACAGCGAAACCAGCACCGAGCAGGCGATGGTGAGGGCGAATGGCTTGAACCACTGGCCGGAGACACCCTGCAGGAAGGCAATGGGCACGAACACGGCGATGATGGAAAACGTCGTCGCCGCGACGGCCAAGCCGATTTCGTCGGTGCCTTCACGCGCGGCCGTGTAATGGTCTTTCCCCATCTCGATATGCCGCACGATGTTCTCGCGCACCACAATGGCGTCGTCAATCAGAATGCCGATGGCCAGCGATAGCCCCAGCAGCGACATCGTATTGAGCGTGAACCCAAAGGCCCACACGGCCACAAAGCTGGCCAGCACTGACACCGGAAGGGCGAGACCGGTAATCACCGTGGACCGCCACGAATTGAGAAACAGGAAGACGACGAGCACGGTGAGCAGCGCCCCTTCGATCAGCGCCTCCTGGACGTTCCGCACCGAATCTTCAACGCGCAGCCCCTTGTTCTTGACCACCTTGATCTGCGCGCCGGCAGGCAGCGCAGGCGTCAGTTGCTCGACCTTTTTCAAGATCGCTTCCGCCACGGCGGTGGTCGAATACTCGCTGGTCTTCTTGATTTCAATGCCAACGGCGTCCTTGCCGTTGTAGAGCGCAATGGTGCGCTGCTCTTCGGTGCCGTCGGCGGCCGTCGCGACATCGCCAAGTCGCACCACATTGCCGCCGCGCTCGGCCACCACCAGCTGCATGAAATCCTGCGGCCCGTTCAAGCGGCCCTGCAGGCGAATGGTGCGTTCGTCCAGCGCGCTGGTGACCCGGCCCACCGGCACGGCCAGATTCCCCTGCTGCAGCGCCTGCACCACTTGCGGCACGCTCACGCCGGCCGCCTGCAGCCGCTGCGGGTCGAGATTGATGGTGAGTTCGCGCTTCACCGCGCCGGTGACTTTCACGTCGGCCACCCCGGGAATCGAACGCAGTTCCCGCGTGATGCCCGGATCGGCGATGAGCGTCAACTGCGCCGGGGTCAGCGACGTGGAAAACACCGAGAGCGTGACGATCGGTGCGTCGGTCTCATTGAAGCGCCGGAGGATCGGCTCTTCCATCTCCTGCGGCAGGTCCTGCCGTTTGGTGCCGATGGCGTCGCGAATCTCCTGTGTGGCATCCTGCAACGGCTTGGAAAATTCGAACTCGGTGGTGATCTGCGCGAAACCGTCCCGGGCCTCGCCGTTAATGCTCTTCACGCCCGAGATGGCCTGAATGGCTTCCTCGATGGGCTCAAGCACTTCACGTTCCACCTGCTCGGGTCCGGCACCGGGATACACAATGGTGGTCAGCACCACCGGCGGCTGCACCACCGGAAACTCGTCGGTCTTCAGTCGGAACAGCGCGACCAGTCCGAATCCCGCCAGCGCCAGCATGGACACGACCGTGATGAGCGGACGCTTGATCGCAAAATCTGAAATGAACATGGATATCCCGTGTGTGCCTGTGGCTGACGGACCGTCGGCCTAGTTGTTCTTGACCGGCGCCGCCGGTGCGTCTTTTGGTGACGACACCACCACCGACGATCCCACCGAGATCCCGCGTGCGGCACCCAGCAACACCGTGTCGCCGCCGGCCAGTCCCGAACGGATCTCCAGCGTTTCCGCGCCCTCGTCGCGCACGCCCACCTGCACTTCCACGCGTTCCACCTTGCCGCCCTTGAGGCGCATCACGATCGGCACAATGCCTGTTTGATCAACGGCTTTCTCAGGCACCAGGATCCCGATGCGCTTCTCGGCAGCAATACGACCTTCCACGAACAGTCCCGCCACCAGCGCATTCTGCGCATTGGGCACGGTGGCCAGCAGACTCACCTGCTTCGTTTGCGGATCCACCATCGGGCTCACGCGGGTGATGCGTCCCTCCAGTTGACGGTCCGACCCGTTCACCGTGAACATCACCGGCGCGCCCACGCGCACATCGGCCAGTGCCGACGTCGGCACCGACGCCTCAACCTTCAGGCTGCGCGGATCAATCACCGTGAACAGCGCCGCACCGGGTGCGACAATGTCACCGGGACTCACCGATTTCTCCGCCACAATGCCCGCGAACGGCGCGCGAATGGTGGCGTTGCGCAGGTTCTTCTCCATCGTGCTGAGACGCGAATTGGCGTCGGCCAGTTGCGCCTGCGCCGACACGTTGGCCCGCTCGGCGCCTTCGACATCACGTTCCGCAATGGCACCAGCCGCCACCAACGTCTTCGCGCGCTTCAATTCCCGCGCGGCCTGATCGGCGCCGACGGTGGCCTGCGTGACATTGGAGCGTGCGGACAATGCGGCATCCTGCAGCACACCGTCATCAATGCGTGCCAACGGCGTTCCCGCCGCCACGCGCTGACCGGCGTCAACATACGTGTGCAGCACGGCGCCGCCAATCTCGGCGCGAATGCGCGCTTCGCGGTCGGCCACCAGCGTGCCCGAGATGGCCGGACCGCTGCGCAAGGTATCAGTGGTCGCGACGGCGATGTTGTCGGGGCCGATGGTCTGCGCGGTGGCGGCCGTCGTGGCAACAGCTTCCTTGGCCTTGTTGCAGGCGCCAAGCATGAGCGCGCTGGCCAGCAGCGCGATCGATGTAGCAGTGGGCGCCATCCGGCGCGTCGTGGTCATCATGGATTCGAACTGGTTGACGGAGTGAAGCCGGAAGACAATGGAAGATCGCGCAGCAACTCGAGTCGCTTGCGGGCCACCTGCAGATCACGCGCGGCCCAGGCGCGATTGGCCAACGCCTGCTGCAACTGGACGCGTGTTTCAGAGAGTTCCAACTGCGTGGAGATGCCTTCGCGGAAACGCACTTCCGCGATCTCGTACGCGCGTTGCGCTTGTTCGGCCGTGCCCACGCTGGCCTGCCAGGAGGCTTCCGCCTCGGTCAGCTTCGCGGTGGACGACCGGGCATCGAGCGCCGCACCTTCCTGCGCCTGTCGCAGTCGCTGCTGCGCCTCGATCACCGAGGCTTCGGCAGCCAGGATGTCGCCGCGGATGCGTCCACCGGTGAAAATGGGATACGAGAGCCCGATGCCGACGGTCCAATTGGGGAAGAAGTCGGCGAGACTCCTGGGCAACACGTTGGTGGGATAGGCCAGCCGCTGATAGTTGGTGGTGGCGGCCAGCGATGGCAGCCGCTGCGCGCGCGTGGCGCGCAGCTGCTGCTGCGCCACTTCAACGCCCTTGAGTGCCTGGCGCACCGGAGCTCGCCCGGACGCGCCGGTATCGCTGGTGGCCAGCGTGCGGGCCACGCGCGCCTGCACGGCGGGATCGATCGCGAGCACGTCCGCTGCCGCCACGTTCACGGTGGTGATCGGTGCGGTCGACGCGACCACCGATGCGAGGGGCGCCTCAACGATGCTGTCGGTGAGCGCGACCGCCCGTTCGGCGTCGAGGTTGAGTAATTGGCGCAGTCGCACGTAGGCGAGATCGCGCGCGGTGCGCGCCTGCAGCCAGCCGGGCCGCTGATTGTCGCGCGTCACGCGTGCCCGGATCAACTCGAACTCAGACGTCGACCCGACGCTGCGTGTCAGCTGCACCTGTCGCAAGGTGCGCTCGGCCTGTACCAGCGTTGAATCGGAAATGGTCAACAACCGATCGGCCAGCAACGCATCGTAGTAGGCCTGCGTCACGTCCAGCTGCGCCTGCGCTTGCGCGCTGGTGATGCCAATCTCCGCCGACTCGCGTCCGGCCCGTGCGGCGCGAATGTTGGCGGTGGCCCGCCCCCCGGTGTAGAGTGGCTGCGACGCGGTGAGGCCGAGATTGAAATTGTATTCCGACGCGAAGATTCGCGTGATGGACGAGGTCGCATTGCCGGCGGCGGACGTGTCACTTTCCGAGCTTCCGCCACTTGTGCCGTTGCTGGCGCGCTTCGAGATGGCCGCAAACTGATTCTGCAGTTGCTTCTGCCAGTTGAGCGTGCTGGACACCTGTGGCAACAGGGCGGATCGCGCCTGCAGCTGCTGACCCTGCGCGCGCTGTTCGCCCGCCCGCGACAGCGCGACTTGTTCGCTGGTACCCGTGGCCAGTCGAATGGCATCGTTCAACGAGAGCACCATTGGCGCGCCGGCCGTACTGCCGGACTGTGCACGCAAGGCAACCGGTGACAGTGCGAGCGACAGCAACACGAGGGTGGAAAGGATCTGGCCATCATTCGGCGGTCGAAGTGGAAATGCTGATAGGGCGTCGAGGCGTACGTTTGACAGACGGCGTTGGTTCCGACGACACGCCGATACCGCGCAGAAAGATGCGAACGTACGCGTGCAGGGAGTCGTCGACCGTTTGCGGGAACATGGCCGGCATGATCTCCCGATTCATGGCGTCGGCGAAGATGGCACCCATGAGCATGGTGACGGCGCCGCGGACATCACCGGGACGCGTCTCTTCCGGCTCGCTGATCCATCCGTGGCGCCGCAACTGGACGACATACTGCCGCAGTTGGGCAAACGCCCCGCTGGGCCCCTCGGCCGCACAGATCGCCGTTTCCGGACGCTCCGCCGCCTCGCTCATCATCTGGCGCACGATGTCCCGCATGTTCGACAACGAGGCGTGGTGCGCATGAATCCAGTGATACAACTCGCGTTCCGGGTGCGCGGGCTCGTGGGGCAGTGTTGCATCCTGTTCCAGACGCGCGCACTCCCGCATGGCGATCTCGAGCAGCGCATCCTTCGAGCCGAACTGCCGAAAGATCGTGACTTCGTTGACGCCCGCCTCTTCAGCGATGCGGCGCGTGGTCGCCCCGCGCCATCCGTGCTGGGCATACACCCGGGCGGCGGCGTGCAGAATCCGGTGTCGATGGTCTTCGATCATGCTCAGAGGGTAATGCAAGTACATGCTTGCTGGCAAGTGGGTGCTTGCTTTCACGCACCGCGTAGCCTGCGGGCTGGCCCGGCTATCGCCTTCGGCTATCGCCTTCGGCGGGGGTGCCCGCCATACTTTCCTGCATCATGTCGGGACTCGATGAATTGACGCGCGCGGCCCGACGGGCCCGGGCCGAACGGCCGCTGGTGCCGCTGGCACTGGCTACGCTGCACGCCGTGGACGGGTCCTCATATCGACAGCCGGGGGCGCGTCTCTTGGTGGATGCGGACGGGCGCGTGCTGGCCGGAGCGGTCAGCGGCGGTTGTCTGGAGGGGGATGTCGCCGCCCAAGCCGCCGCCGTGTGTGCATCGGGGGTGCCTCGGCGACTCACGTACGATCTCCGGGACGACCTGCAGGCCATTTGGGGATTTGGCGCGATGTGTGACGGTGTCGCCCATCTGCTGCTGGAACCGCTGGGTGATTTGTCGTGGTTGGAGCGGGCGTGTGCCATTCGCGATGCGCGCGAGGAAGGCGCGCTGATCACCGTGCTTGAGGAGACGGCCGCCGGAGGCACCGGCGAGTGGCACGCGTGCGCGCTGCGCTTCGCGATGCCGCCATCCCTCTGATGAATGCGGCGCGACTTACGGCGCACCCGACCCAGGGTGCGGTCCAGGTATTCGACAAGACGCTGCGCTGTCTGGTCGACCCGCTGGTGCCGCCGGTGTCGCTGGTCCTCGTCGGTGCAGGTCGAGGCGCGGAGGCCTTCGCCGCGATCGCGCACACACTGGGATGGCGCGTCACGCTGGTCGATCATCGTCCATTTGTGGTGGAGTCCGTCTCGCTGCCGGAACGGGTAGCGCGGATTGTGGCTCGGGCCGACGACGGGATCGCTCACGTATCGCGCGATTCACGGACCGCCGTGGCGCTGCTCTCCATCAATTTGCGATCGACGCCGAATGGCTGAGCGGCT
Organism: Gemmatimonadaceae bacterium; assembly: GCA_016720905.1. Lineage (NCBI taxonomy): Bacteria > Pseudomonadati > Gemmatimonadota > Gemmatimonadia > Gemmatimonadales > Gemmatimonadaceae > Gemmatimonadaceae bacterium. The sequence continues at coordinate 390,914 of JADKJT010000002.1, forward strand.
GTTGCCGCTACCGCTGGGGTATGTCGGCGTGCTGGGGTCGCGCCAGCCGGCCGCACAACTGGCGGAATCGTTGCGGACCGGGGCCCGAGATCACGGCGCGAATGGAACAGCGACTGCACGCACCGATCGGACTCGATCTGGGGCGAGTCCCGAGTCGATTGCACTGTCGGCTATCGCCGAAATCGAGGCGATTCTGCATGGCCGCCCGGGCGGATCGCTTCGAGCGGCACAGTCCTATCCACACGCGCACCCCAACGCCGCACACTGCACCGTGACGGCGGCCCGTATCGCCGGAGTGGTTTTGGCGGCCGGCGAATCGCGCCGTCTTGGCTCGCCAAAGCAGTTGCTGGTTGACGACGCGGGACGCCCGCTGGTGGCGCGCGCCGCGATCGCGCTGCTGGAGGCGGGCTGTTCCCCGGTCTTGGTGGTCACGGGAGCTCAAGACCAGGCAGTCTCAGCGGCGGTTCGTGCGCTCGGCGTTACTGTGGTTCACAACGCAGTCTGGACCGAAGGTATGGGGTCGTCGATCCGATGCGCCGTGGAATGGGCGGAATCCAAAGCGGCGGCGGCTGAGGCTGTTCTGATCGCCGCCTGCGACATGCCAACTGTTAACTCAGAGCATTTTCGCGCCATAATCGATACATCATCAGATCATTCACCGGATCATTCATCGATAATTGCCTCCCGCTATGAACTCGCGGGCGGTGACATGGTTCTTGGCATTCCGGCGCTCTTCCCGAAAGCAGACTGGGCCCTACTGCGATCACTCACGGGGATCGAGGGGCCAAAAAGTCTTTTTTCCATCGACACTCTTTCGGTTTTTCTTCGGCACGGTAGTTTCGACTTGGACACGCCGAGCGACGTGGCTCGCTGGCGCCGAGCAGTCCCCTTCATCACCACCTCTCCGACCCATGTCATCGTCCATCGCCCAGAGTGTCCTGGCAGATCTCGATCACGAGATCGCCCAAACGCGTCGCATGCTTGAGCGCGTCCCCGCCGACCATCTCGACTTCACACCGCATCCCAAGTCGTGGCCGTTGCAGAAGCTGGCCAACCACCACCGACTTCCCCATGTGGGGGGTGATCACGCTCAAGCAGGATGTGCTCGACTTTGCCGTCCCGTTCCCACCGGGTCCGCCAGTGCCGACTACCGCTGCCGGTTTCGTGGCGCAATTCGATGAACGGATGGCGGGCTTCACGGCCGCGTTGGCCGAGGCCACCGACGCGCAGATGATGGAGACGTGGACGATGAAGAACGGTGACGAGGTGCTGATGGCGATGCCGCGCATTGCGGTACTGCGCGGCATGGTGGTCAACCACATGATTCACCATCGGGCGCAGTTGACCATTTACTACCGTTTGGTTGGCGTGCCGGTCCCGGGGCTCTACGGCCCCAGCGCGGACGAAGCGATGTAAGTTCTCCCCGCCGTGCTGCCGCGTGCCCGGATTCGCGCGGCGGCATGTGCGGTCATCACCCACTGTCATGGAGCGCCGCGATGGGACGTAGCACCTGGTTGGTTCACGTGGGTGTCGCGCTCGCGGCGCTTGGTGCGTTCGCTGCTCGCCCGTCGGCAGTCGCCGCGGCGCAGGTCACGCCATCCGGCGTCATGTCGGACGGCACGCGCGTCGACGGCTTCGGCGATTGCCGCGTGGATTCACGTCGATGCGCCGCCCGGTGGTGAGTCATTCGGCCAGCGGGTGCTGTCGCCAATTCTGCCCGGTTGGCGCAGCGATGCGTTCGGCAATCTCGTCAAGCGCATTGGCAGCGGGTCGCCGCGTCGCGTCGTCGCGTGCGCGATGGATGTGCCGGGATTCGTGGTCAGTCAAATCACCGACGACGGATTGGTGCGGCTGCATCGCGCGGGCGTGCCCGGCCACCCGCTGTGGGATCAGTTTCACGAGGCACAGCAGGTTCGCGTGCTCACCGCGCGCGGCGCGGTCACCGGCGTGGTCGCTATCGCGAATGGTCACTTCGCGCGACAACATCGCGGCGACACCGCCATTGTCACTGTCGACCAACTCTGGGTAGACCTGGGCGTCGAGTCACGCGCACAGGCCATGGCGCTGGGGGTCGCGCTGCTCGATCCCGTGGTGGCGATTCGTCCGGTGTGGACCTATGAGGGCTATGCCTCGGGCCCGGCGGCCGGTGCGCGCGCGAGCTGTGCGGCCGTGGCGAGTGCGGCGCAATCCGCTCGTGTACCCACGGGCGAAACGATCTTCGTGTTATCCACGCAGCGCAGCTTCGGCTGGGTCGGATTGAGCGCGGTGTTGGCGCGTCTGGGCACGGTGGACGCCATCACGCTGTTGGACGAGGGCCGTGATGTGGCGCGAACCGCCGTCACGTCAATTCCGGCGTTGCGACTGGGCACGTCGCGTCAACGTCTGGCCCGTGTGCTTCCTGTCAGCTTGTCGCGCGACAGTGTGCAGGTTGTCGTGCCGCGCGTGCGTTTCGCGGGCTCGCTGGTGGAGTCCATTCATGCCGATGATGCGCGCGCGGTGATGCGCGCGGCACTGGTCGCTGCGGGAAGTGTGGATACCGTTGTGCCGTGGATCGCGCCGCGTGTTGATACCGCGACCGTGCGCACGACGCGGCGCGACGCGTACGACGCTGCCGAGAAGACGTTTCTGGAGATTGCCGACCTGGCCGGCGTGCCGGGGCATGAATGGCGGGTTCGTGATGCCATCACGGCGCTCTTCGTTGGCGTGGGCGGCGTCGCGCGCCACGACCGACACCGCGGGTAATCTGATCGTAGCGGTCGGCCCCGATCGTGATTCGGTCGCGTTCATCGCGCACATGGACGAGGTGTCCTTCGAAGTGGAAGCGATTCTCGCGGACGGTCGCGTGCGGCTGGCGCGTCGGGGCGGCGCGGTGACGACCGCGTGGGAGGGTCAACCGGCCATGCTGCACTTCGATCGCGACGCCTCCGGTCATGTGGCCGAATCGCTGCGAGGGGTGTTCGTGCCGCGTGATTCAGCGCGCAGCAAGCCCATCAACGCGCTCACGGCGTGGTTCGGCACCGATTCCACCGGGCTGGTGGCGCGGGGTGCGGGTGGGCATGGCCATTACGGCGTATAAACACGCCACACGACTGGCGGGCACGCGACTCACCGGTCGGGGCAGCGACGACCGAACCGGTTCGACCGCGTTGCTGCATGCGCTCAAGCGAATCGACCCGGCCACGCTGACGCACAAGGTGGTGTTCGTGTGGAGCACGCGAGAAGAAGGGGGCTTGCTGGGGGCCAGTGCCTTCGGCGCCGACCATGGCCGCAGCCTCACGCGGATTTACAGCATCGACACGTTCGTGTCGTCCGACACGCCGTTGGAATCGCCGATGTTCGCCTTCCTGCCACTGGGACGTGGTGCGGTGCTGCGCGGACTCGACGATGGCGCCATCACCCCGCGGGCCGAACGCGAGCGCATTCTGCGTATCGCCAACGCGCAGGGCATTCCAGTACAAGTGGGCACGACGCACGGGGGAACGGATGGCAGCGCCATCGCACCCTACGGTGCGCCCAACATCGGCCTGTCTTGGCCCGGGAGATACTCCCATGCGCCGGGCGAGGTACTCGACCTGCGCGACGTGGACGCGCTGATCAGGTTGATTGCGGCGGTGGCGGTGGCGCGGTAGGGGAGACGGGAGACGGGAGACGGGAGACACAGCGTTGGCCATGCCTCCCGTCGGTCCTGACAAATGCGATTTACCGCGTGGTGTCCGCAGGTGGTGGAGATGGCGGCATGTTCAAGCGCCGACGCATGCCCTGACCCTGACCTGGTCCCTGACCCGGTCCTTGACCTGGACCCTGACCCATCCCTGGACCCATCCCCTGCCTCATCCCCGGCTCAAAACCCTGGGCACCATTGGGTGGGCCATTGGGGCCGCGCCGATTTCCCATGCCCGGTCCGAACTGGCCACGTCCCTGTCCCGGACGCTGCCCGCGAAACTGTGGGGCGCGCATCGGGCCGATGCGCTGATTGGCGCGACCGCGCATGGCGGCGCCACGTCGATCTCGCAGGCGACCGGCCATGGCATCGAGCTTGGCGCGTTGTGCGGGGTTGAGCACGCCGCGCAGCTCCTGCCGTGACTTCAACTGGGCCAGCTGCTCATCGGTGCGCACGCGGGCCATGCGATCAAACGCGGCTCGCGCCTTCTCCAGATTGATGTCTCCCTTGGTGGCATCCATGAGATCGGCGCGGGCCCGAAGCATGTCGGCCTCGTTGCGCTGAGGCCGCGGTATCGATTGCAGCGTTTCCAGCTTCTTCACCTGCTCATCGGTGAGTTCGAGTTGTTCGCGCATCCGCAGCAGATTGGACGCCGGGCCACCCATGCCTGGTCCGGCGAGCGGGCCAGCGGGGGCCGCGCGACGGGGGCGAGGCGGTTGACTATCGCGATTGGCGTTGGTCGGTTGGGCAACGCGGTTTGGACGAGGCGGTGTCACTGGGCGGGTCTGTGCCACCGCGACGGCCGACGTCATGACGGTGGCCAGAACGGCCAGCGCTGAGGTTGAGAGCCTTCGCATAGGAATCTTTCTCGGTAAGAGCGGCGTTGGCCGTGTCAGGTGTTGACGACGGCGTTCGCTTCATGCCGTTGGACGGATGCGGCCGACCGACGTTAAGTCCGCTTTTCATCCCTTCGTCCCGGTTCGAGACGCGACGATCCAACGCTCCGACCACTTTCCGCGTCACGGGGTAGACGATGCGTGCTCCGCGGTGCACTCTCGTCCTTCCCGTTCCGCTCCACCTCCGTCCGGCCCCGCTTCTGTGACATCGGTCGTCGACGCCATCGTCACGTTCTTCTTCAAGTTCCCGCTGCGCGTGTTCGCGCGCGGCGATTTTGCGCTGGCACCCGTTGTCCCGGTGCTCGTCATTGCCCTGGCAGCGGCGGCCACGCTGCTGCTGGTCACGTTCTTTTACGCGCGCGTTCGCTCGCTGTCGGTGCGTGACCGCGTGGTGCTGGGCACGCTGCGCACGCTGGCGGTGCTGCTGGTGCTGGGTTGCCTGTTGCGTCCCGGGCTGGTGATCGCCTCGGCCGTTCCGCAGCGCAACGTCTTTGCGGTGGTGATGGACGACTCCGCGCAGCATGCGCATACGCGATGTGGGTGATACATCGCGGCTGGCGCGCGTGCAGCGCGTGTTCGACGACACGGCCGCCCTGAGCCGCACGCTCGGTGAGCGATTCGCCCTGCGGCGCTTTCGCTTTGGCGCGGACGCATCGCCCTTGGCGAGCGCGCGCGACCTAACGGGTGCCGGCACACGTTCCGATCTGGCCCGCGCGCTGGACGCCGTGCGCGAGGATCTCAATGGACTTCCGCTGGCGGGCGTGGTGTTGGTGTCCGATGGCGCGGACAATGGCGGCACACGGTACGACGATGCGTTGCTCGCGCTGCGTGCCCGTCGCATTCCCGTGTACACCGTTGGCGTGGGACGCGAACGGTTCGATCGCGATCTCGCCGTAGAGCGCGTGCAGGCCCCGCGTCACACTCTTGCCGGCGCCACCGTGCTCGTGGAGGCCGATGTGCGCGTGCGCGGCATCGGGCGCGACATGGCACTGATCTCCGTGGAAGCCGATGGCCGCGTGGTATCAACCGACACCGTGAAGTCGCCGGACACCGGTGACCTGGTGCACGTCCGCTTGCGGGTGCCGCCGCTGTCGGCCGGTGTGCACCGGCTGGCCGTTCGCGCGCGACCGCTGGCCAACGAAATCGTCACCGAAAACAACGAGTGGCAAACCAGCATCGAGGTGCGCGCCGGGCCGGATCGCGTGCTGTACGTGGAAGGCGAACCGCGCCCGGAGTTCGCGTTCCTGCGTCGCGCGGTGGCAACCGACAGCGGCGTGCAGGTGGTGGGCCTCATGCGCAGTGCCGAACGCAAGTTTCTGCGGCTGGGCGTGCGCGACAGTCTTGAACTGCTGGGCGGCTTTCCCACCAGTCGGGAGGAGCTCTTCTCGTATCGCGCGATTATCCTTGGCAGCATCGAGGCGTCGTTCTTCACGGCCGACCAGTTGCGCATGATCAGCGACTTCGTGAGTCGTCGCGGCGGCGGCCTGCTGGTGCTGGGCGGACGCGCGTCATTGTCCGAGGGCGCCTTTGCCGATACGCCGCTGGCCGATGTCCTGCCGATCACGCTCACGCGCGGAGAACCGAATCTGGACGGTCCGGCCACCGCCATGAAGATTCGGCCGACCCGAGCGGGTGAGTCACATGCGGCCCTGCAGTTGCGTGCGTCGATGGCGTCGTCACGGGCGCGCTGGGATTCGCTCCCGGCGCTGACCTCCGTGAATCGACCCGGCTCGTTGCGCGCCGGTGCCACGGTGCTGTTGGCGGGACAGATCGAAGGCGGACGGGCCGATGTGCCGGTGTTGGCGTGGCAGCACTATGGGCGCGGGATGAGTGCCGTGTTCACCGTGCAGGACTCCTGGCTGTGGAAGATGGACGCGAGCATTGCCGTCGACGACATGACGCACCAGACATTCTGGCGACAGATGGTGCGCTGGCTGGTGGATGATGCGCCGGCACCCTTCGAGATTGCCGCGTCGCCGTCGCGCGTCGCACCGGGCGAATCGGTGACGTTGCGCGCGCATTTGGGCGACACGTTCTTCGCCGACATCAATGACGCGAATGTGTCGGTGGCGGTAACCACGCCGACGGGCAACACCATCACCGTGCCGCTGGAATGGTCGCTGCGCGAGGATGGATCGTACACCGGGCGCTTCACGGCCGCAGACTCCGGGCGCTACGCGATTGCCGCAACCGCAAAGCGCGGCACCGACTCCACCCGCACGGCCACCACCACGCTGTTGGTGGACGATCGCGGTGCCGATGTGTCGCAAGCCGAGCAACACCCGGCCGTGCTGCGTCGCATCGCCAAGGAAACAGGCGGACGCTACTACACGATGGACGACGTCGCGAAACTGGCGGACGACGCCATGTTCACCGAGGCCGGCGTCACGGTGCGCGAAGCGAAGGACCTGTGGGACATGCCCGTCGTGTTCCTGCTACTCGCGCTGTTGCTGGGGGCTGAGTGGGGTTATCGACGGTGGCGGGGGCTCGCATGATGCGCCGACTGCCCCGTTGGGCCGCGTACCTCGCGATGATGCCGCTGACGTTTGGGTTTGTCGCGACGCGCGTTGAAGCGCAGCGCACGCACGTGCTCGTGGTATCCGGCTTGTCCGGCGATCCGGCGTTTCGAACATCGTTCCAGCAAGTCGCGGCAACCGTGAAGGAAGTCGCGCGCGTCAAATGGAGTGTGAACGACTCCAGTCTCATTGTCCTCACGGAGGACTCGGTGCCCACCGCCGTGTCGCGCGGCCGCTCAACGCGCGATGCCGTGGGGCAGGCGTTCACCACGCTGAGCACGCGCGTACTGCCCGGCGACGTGCTGCTGGTGGTGTTGGTCGGGCACGGTAGCGGCGAGGGACCGGGCTCGAAGGTGAATTTGCCCGGGCCCGATGCCACCGCGACCGATTACGCCACGTGGCTGAGCGGGTTCACGAAACAGACGGTGGTCGTGGTGAATACCGCGACCGGCAGCGGCGACTTTCTGCCAGTCCTCAAAGCGCCGGGACGTGTGGTGATCACCGCTACGCGCAGCGCGGTCGAGAAGAACGAGTCCGTGTTTGCCGGACTCTTTGCGAAGGCACTGGCCAGCGACGAATCGGATGCCGATAAGGATGGACGCGTCTCGGTGATGGAAGCGTTTCGATACACCAGTCGCGAGGTGGCCAAGGTGTACGAGTCCACCGGACGCATGCAGACTGAGCATGCGCAGATCAGTGACTCCACGCGGGCGACCACCGTGTCATTTGGCCGCACGATGGTGAGCACGGACCCGCGCATTGCTGCGTTGGTGTCCGAGCGGCTTGCCTTGGAATCCGACGTGGCGGCGTTGCGTGCCAAGAAGGCGACGATGGATGCCGCTACCTACAGTCGTGAACTGGAACGACTGCTGCTGGCCATGGCGGAGAAGACGCAGGCCATTCGCGCGGCCGGAGGCAAGCCATGAACCGCTCGTTGGCCATGACGCTGCTGGCCCTGTCGCTGGTGGCCTGTGCGCCGCGAGAGTCGCCGGCACAGCCGCCGGCCGCACGGTGGCGCGCGCAGATCGAGCAGGCCGAGGCGGCGGCCCGGCGCGGTGACCGCCGCGAGGCCTCGCGATTGGCCTCGGCCATCGTTGCGGAGTATGGGCGAACGGGCAGCCGGATCAGTGCCGAGCACGTGAACGCCGGGCGTGCGTACGTGCTGCTGTCGTCGGGTGACGCGAGCGCGGCGCGCGCGGCGCTGGCAGCATTCGATGCTGGCGCTGCCGACAGCACCAACCTCGATGCCACGCGACGCACCGGAAACCTGTTTCTCGAGAAGTACAACGCGCCGGATGCACGCCTGTCGTACGAATCAGTTCTGAAGCGCGCCCCCAACGACCCGGAGGCCTTGCTCGGCTTGGCACAGGTGGAAGAGTTCGAGGGCAAATCCACCGCATTGGCCACGGCGCGCAAAGCGCTGGCCGCAAATCCGCAGCTGGTGGGCGCGCTGGCGTTTGTTGCCCGTATGCAACTCGAAGCCGAGCAGTGGGACTCGGCGACGGTGAGCGCGCATCGGGCATTGGCGGCCGACAGCACATCGATTGCCGCCTGGTCGGTGCTTGGTGCCGTGGGATGGCTCAAGTGGCGACTCGGCGATGTTCCGGCGTCGCGCGGCGGCCATGACGTTGCAGCCGAGGCCATCCGACTTCTATGCGGAGTTGGCCGAGGCCGCGGTTCGCACGCGGCGGTATGCGGAGGCCGTGCGCCTGGCCGAGCAGGCCGTATCGTACGACAGCCTGTCGGTGCGCGCGTTGGGGGTATTGGGCACCAATCAATTGCGCACGGGCAAGATGGCCGCCGGTCAAACCACACTCGACCGGGCCTTCGTGCTCGATCCGTTCAATGTGTGGCACAAGAACACGCTGGATTTGCTGGACAAGCTCAAGGCATTCCGCACCATTCGTCAGGGGCGCTTTGAAGTCGTGGCACCGGCGGAGGAAGCGGATCTGCTGGCGATGTACATCGTGCCATTGCTGGAGCGCGCGTTTGATTCGCTGCAGGTACGTTACGGGTTCGCGCCGCCAACGCCGGTGCGTCTGGAGTTCTATCGATACCACGCGGATTTTTCGGTGCGCAGCGTTGGCCTGACCGGATTGGGCGCACTGGGTGTCAGTTTCGGCAGTCTGCTGGCGATGGACACGCCCAGCGCGCGTGATCGCGGCACGTTCAACTGGGGATCGACGGCGTGGCATGAACTGACACACGCCTTCACCCTTGGCGCATCGGCGCATCGCGTCCCGCGCTGGCTGTCGGAAGGCATGTCCGTGCTGGAGGAGCGTCGCGCGCAGCGTGGATGGGGCGCCGATGCCACGGTGCCGTATCTCGCGGCGCTGGGCAGCGGCGTATTGCGACCCGTCAGTCAGCTCAACGAAGGGTTTTTGCGACCGCGCTTTCCGGACGAGATCGGCTTCAGCTACTATCAGGCCTCGCTGTTCTGCGAAATGGTCGAGGCACTGAAGGGCGCCAAGGCGCTGCCCGCACTACTCACGGCCTATCGTGACGGACTGGACACGCCTACGGTGTTCGAACGCGTCCTGGGGATGTCGTCGGTCGCGGTTGACACGCTGTTCGATTCCTGGATGCGCGCCAAGTTTGCGGTGCCGCTCAAGTCCATCACGGCCGAACGGACGGTTGGCGGGGTACGGCTATCGGTGGCGCGCCGAGTGGTCGAGCGACCGTGCCCGGCATGCTCATTCCCAAGGGCGCGTTCATCGAGACGATGGCGTCGGCGCTCGAGGCGATGGAACGGAAGCAGCGCGATTCCACGCGGGCGCGGCTGGAGCGCGCGCAGGCGCTGTTTCCCGAGTATGCCGGCGACGACAGTCCGGCCTGGTTGTTGGCGCAGTTGGCGATCGAGCGCGGCGATTCCGCGACAGCACTTTCCCAGCTGTCTGTCATGACCAGTCGCAACGAAACCGCCTGGCAGCCCAATCAGCTGGAGGCCGATGTGCGCGAACGGCGCCGCGATGCTCCCGGCGCGATGGCGGCGCTGGAGCGTTTGCTGTGGATTTCCCCGTACGACAACGTGCTGCACGATCGATTGGCCACACTGGCGACCGCGCGCGGCGAACACACCAAGGCGCTTCGGGAACGGCGCGCGGTCGTGGCCAATCAGCCAACCGATGTGCTGACCGCGCGGTATGAGTTGGCACGGGCGTTGGTCGCATCGGGAGATGTGGCTGGTGCCCGACGCGAGTTGCTGGAGGTGCTCGAACAAGCACCGTCTTTCGAGAAAGCGCAGGTGCTGCTGCTGGAGTTGCGAGGCAGGTCGCAGGACCGGATTCGCGATGACCATCTTTGAACCGGGGCAACCCGTCACCATGAAATCAATGCGAACGGCCTGCCACCGTCGGTGGCGGATGGTGCGGCGCCCGCTGTTGATGGGCATCGTGCTCGCCTTGGGCATCGCCGGAACGGCCGACGCACAGCGCCGGGGCGGCCGCGGCGGCCGCAACGGCCCGACGATTCTGCCCAACGTGCCGTACGATGGCCGCTTCACGTACATCCGCGTGCGGTACGACATTCCGATGGACGGAGGGTTTCGCGGCCAGGACATCAAGTGGGCGCACGACTATCCGCGCGGCGAGCAGCATTTCGCGAAAGTGATGTCGGAGTTGTCGACCATTCGCATCCATACGGCCGGCAGCAACATCCTGACGCTGGATGATCCGCAGCTGACCAAGTACCCGGTGGCGTTCATCACGGAGCCGGGGTTCTGGCGGCCAAACGATCAGGAAGTGCTGGGGCTGCGCAACTACCTGACCAAGGGCGGCTTCGTGATCTTCGACGATTTCGCCGGTGAGCATTGGATGAATTTCGAAGAGCAGATGCGCAAGGTGCTCCCGAAGCTTCGGCCCATCGAGTTGACCCTGGCGCACCCGCTGTTCGATTCGTTCTACAAGATCAAGTCGTTGGACTACGAGCACCCGTACTATCGCGGCTTCAAGTCGGTGTTCTATGGCATCTTCGAGGACAATGATCCCAAGAAGCGCCTGATGGCCGTGGTGAACTACAACAACGACATGTCGGAGTATTGGGAGTTCTCCGATCAGGGCATGTTTCCGATGGATGCGTCCAACGAAGCGTACAAGCTGGGCGTGAACTACATCATCTACGCCCTCACGCGATAGTGTCGACTGGCGTGCCAGCGTCTTCCGTCTCCCGTCTCCCTTCTCCTGTCTTCCCCGATGACCTCTCCAAGCGCTGATCTGGACCGCCTCGACGACGCCACACTGGCCGACCGCCTGCAAGACACCGGCGATCGCATCACCCGTGAATTGCGCAAGGTCATCGTTGGACAGGAGTCCGTGGTCGAGCAGGCCCTCATCGCGCTCTTTGCCGGTGGCAACTGCCTGCTGGTGGGCGTGCCCGGGCTGGCCAAGACGTTGCTCATCTCGACGTTGGCGCGCGCGCTCGACCTCAAATTCTCGCGCATCCAGTTCACGCCCGACCTGATGCCGTCGGATGTCACCGGCACCGATGTGATCCAGGATGATCCCACCACGGGACATCGGCGGCTGGCGTTCATGCCGGGACCCGTGTTTGCCAATGTCCTGCTGGCCGACGAAATCAACCGCACGCCACCGAAGACGCAGGCGGCGCTGCTGGAGGCCATGCAGGAGCGCCGTGTCACCGTGCAGGGTCGCACGTATGACCTTGACGCACCGTTCTTCGTGTTTGCCACGCAGAATCCCATCGAACTCGAAGGCACCTATCCCCTGCCGGAAGCGCAACTCGATCGCTTCATGCTGGAAGTGATGCTGGACTATTCGCCGGAAGAGGACGAGGTGGCCATCGTGCGTGCGACCACGTCACTGCCTCCCGAGGCGGTGCAGCCCGTGGTGGGGAAAGCCGAGATCCTGGCGTTCCAGCGCGTAGTGCGTCGCCTGCCGATTGCGGACGCCGTGACGCGCTATGCCGTGCGGCTGGTGCGCACATCCCGGCCAGGCGACGGCGCGCCGGATTTCGTCACGCAGTACGTGTCGTATGGCGCGTCGGTGCGCGCGGCGCAGGCGTTGGTGCTGGGCGCCAAGGCGCGGGCGCTGCTGCAGGGTCGCGCCAGCGCGGGCTTCGAGGATGTCCGTGCGCTGGCACGCCCTGTATTGCGGCATCGGGTGCTGGTCAACTTCCAGGCGCAGTCGGAGAAAGTGACCACCGACGCGCTCGTGTCGCGCCTGCTGGACATCGTGCCGCTGCCCAAGTCCGGCATCTGATCGTGTCTGCCGCTCCTGCCGCATTCCTCGAACCGGCGCTGCTCGCCCGCATCTCCGATCTGGCGTTGCTGGCGCGCACGGTGGTGGATGGATTCATGCACGGCCATCATCGGTCATTGCGGAAAGGGTCGTCACTCGACTTCGCGGAACACCGTTCGTATCAACCGGGTGACGACCTGCGCCCCATCGACTGGCGGCTGTATGGGCGCACCGACCGGTTCTACATCAAGCAGTACGACGCCGACACGAACGCGAGTGTGTTGTTTGCGCTGGACCAATCGGGATCGATGGACTTCGGCAGTGGGTCGGTCACGAAATTCGAATACGCGCGGTTTCTCACGGCCTCGCTGGCGTGGCTGTCGCAGCAGCAGGGTGATCGGGTGGGTCTGGCGACCTTCACCGGCGACCTGATCGACATCGTGCCGCCGTCGGTGCGCCACCTGCAGTTGATGTTGCACACGCTCGCACGCGCCAGGGCCAAAGGCGGCAGCCATCTGATGGCCGCCATCGAACGCGTGGGGCTGCTGACGCAGCGCACCGGCATCGTCGTGCTGATCACCGATTGCTACGAGCGTCCTGAGGCACTCGGCCGGGCCATTGATGCGCTTCGCACGCGTGGCCATGATGTCATCGTGTTTCATATCGTCGACCCGGCGGAGCTGGAACTGCCCGGCGACTTGCCGGCCACCTTTGAAGACGCCGAGAGTGGCGCACTGCTGCCGCTCAAACCGGGAGAACTGCGCGGGAAATATCAGGCGTTGCTGACAGCCCACCATGACGCACTGACGCGACGCATCGCGGCAGCCGGCGCGGATTACGTGCGCCTGGACACCAGCGAACCGCTGGACCGTGCCCTTCACGCCTATCTCGACGCACGCCTTACGCGCAGTCGGGTGCGCTGAGGCGCCCGCCACATGGGTCTCGGATTCCTCGTTCCCGCATTTCTGGCCGGGCTGGCCGTGCTGGTCATCCCGCTGCTGGTCCACCTGCGACATCGCGACAAGGAACGGCCGTATCGCTTTCCCTCGCTGATGTTCCTGGAGCAGCTGCCGATTCGCACGGCGCGACGTCAACGCGTGACCGATTGGCCGTTGCTGCTGCTGCGCGCCTTGGCCATTGCGCTGCTGGCACTGGCCTTTGCCCGCCCGGTGTTCACGAAACGTTCGGCGGCGTCAGCGGACACGCGCACGCGCGCCGTGGTCATCGCGCTCGATCGCTCGCTCAGCATGAGTCACGCGGCCATCTGGCCGGCGGCGCTCGACTCGGCGCGCGCGGTGGTGCGCGCCCTGGGCGCTCGCGACCGGGTGGGTGTGGTGCTGTTCGACGACGCCGCCGAGATCGCGCAGCGCCTCACCGACGACAAGGCGGCCGCCGTCGCCGTGTTGTCCAGCGCGAAGACCACTGTGCGCGGTACGCGATTCGCCCCGGCCATTCGGACGGCACGCCAGATGCTGCTGGACGCCCCCTATGCGGCCGCCGAGATCGTGTTGATTTCCGATCTGCAGCGCGTGGGCACCACGGGTGTTGCAGGACTTGATCTGCCGTCGGGTGTGACCTTGCGCGCGGTCGCGGTGGTACCGCCTTCGCGCGCCAACAGCACGATACGCGCGGTGGAAGCGCGTCGGGTGGTGGAGAACAACCGGTCGATGCTGGCGGTGAAAGCGCGGGTTCTTTCGCGCGAGTTGGGCACGCCGCGCACGATCACGGCCACGCTCACGCTGAGCGGTCGCGCGGCGGGCACGCAACGCGTCACGCTCGTTGCCGATGGCGAGACGGTGGTGACCTTTGCGCCCGTCGCGGCGCCGGATGGCGCGGTGGAAGGCACCGTCACGCTGGACGCGGACGCGCTGGCCGCCGATGATCGATTTGCGTTCGTCGTGCCGCGCGACGATGTGCTGCGTGTGGCGTTGGTGCTGCCCGACGACGCCGTCAACGACGAGACTCTGTTTCTCGAACGCGCGCTGGCCATCGGACGCGCCCCCGAAGTGCGCCTTGACCGGGTGCGCGCGTCGGCGGTCACCAGTCTGGTCCTCAGGCAGCACGATGTGGTGTTCTACTGGGATGCCACGCCAACCGACGCCGCCACGGCGTTGCTTACCCCGTATGTGACGGAAGGCCGCGGCGTGATCCTGCTGGCCGGCCGTCGGACCGCATCGCGCGCGACGATGTCGGCGCTGCTGCCGGCAAAATCGAGCGGCATGGCGGACCGTCTGGTCGATCGCGGTGGCTCGTTGCGCGACTTCCGGTTTGAGCACGCGCTGTTCGCACCGTTCCGCGAAGTGGAGGATGCCTTTGCCGGTACGCGACTGCTGCGCTATGTGCGCCTCGACGCACCGCGCGATGTCGATGTCCTGGCGCGATTCGACGACGGGCTGCCGGCGGTGATGGAGCGGCGACTCGGCACGGGACATGTGCTGGCCCTGGCGGTTCCGCTTGACGCCCAGAACGGCGACTTGCCGTTGCAGCCGGCGTTCCTGCCGTTTGTGCGTCAGCTGTTGCTGCACACGTCGGGACGTGACGCGGTGCCGCTGTGGCGTACGACGGCGGAAAGCTGGTCGTTGCCCGACAGCCTGCGTGATCCGGTGGTGCGTACGCCCGATGGATCGCTGCTGCGCCCCAAGGGCGATTCGCTGGGCCGCGCGGTCCCGCTGGCCGACGCGGGACTGTATGCGGCATTCTCGGGAAGCGTGACGGGGGCGCCGGAAGCACTGGCCGCCGTCAACGTGCCGCCTGGCGAGTCCGACCTCACGCCCATTGATCCCAAGGAACTGCTGCTTGGGGTACGCGAGTCGGCCCCGTCGGCGGCCGCCGCGGCGGCGCCGCCCACACCGACCGAGCTCGAGCGTCGCCAGAATCCGTGGCGCGTGTTTTTGATCATTGTCGCTCTCGCACTTATTGGCGAGACTTTCATGGCCACTCGCGGTTGGCGCGCCATCGCCCGACGCACCCGCCCGGTTACCCCGGATCCGGCATTGCCGGACAGGAGTCCACGATGAGTCCAGATCGTCAGTTGCTCACGACACTCGGCGTGCTCCGACGCCAGTGGCGGCAGCGCGTGCTGCTGGAGTCGCTGGTGTGGATCGTCATTGCGGTCATCCTCGCGGTCCTGGCGACCATCATCGTGCTGCGGACCTTCAGCACCAACGATGCGGACAACGCCCGGGTGCTGCTGGCGGCCCGTGTCACCGGCTACGGACTCATCGTGGCGGCCATCGTTCGCGGATTGATCTTGCCCCTGTTGAAACGCGCCAGCGATGAACGATTTGCGCTGTACGTGGAGGAACACGCTCCGCAGTTGCGGCAGGCCCTGCTCACCGCGGTGCAGGAAGCGCACCGTCCGGAAGCGGAACGTGTGTCCGCATCACTGTCCGCGCGATTGATGACGCGCGCCACCGCGGCCATCCGGCCGCTGCAAGAGCGTGCGGCACTGGAACGGCCGCGCATGGCGCGCGCCGGCAAATTGCTGGGCGGACTCGGAGTCGTCGCCGCGCTGCTGTTCATACTTGGTCCGGCCGCGATTCGTGATGGGGCGCGGTTGCTGTTCGTGCCGTGGGCCACGGCCGAAGCGGCGGTTCCGCGACGGCTGGTAACCGTCGAGCCGGGAAACGCCACGGTCCCGCGAGGCGGCGCCATCGAAGTGCATGCCGCGCTGGTGGGTTTTGCCGCCGACGCGGCCGACCTGGTGTTTCGCAGCGATTCGGGGGCCGAGTGGACGCGACTGCCCATGAGCCGCGACGCGGACTCCAGCGGCTTTCGTTCACGGATATTCGACCTGACCAGTCCGACCGAGTATTACGTCGAATCAGCCGACATTCGATCACCGATGTTTCGATTGAAGGTGAGCGATTTGCCGGCGGTGTCGCACATGGCGCTCGATCTCCGCTTCCCGGCGTATAGCGGGTTGCCGACGGAGCACATCGAGGATGGTGGCGATGTCGCAGCCGTGGTCGGCACCACCGTCGTGGTGCATGCCAGCATTACCCGCGCCGTGAAGAGCGGACAACTGCATTTCGATGATGGCACGGTCGTGCCGCTCGTGGCGCAGGGCGACTCGGTGGTCAGCGGCTCGTTTGTGGTGCGCAAGAGTGGATTCTATCGCGTCGATCTCGAGACCCTCGACGGCACGATGGTTGCCGGCTCGGTGCAGTATGTCGTTGATGCCATCCCGGATCGCGCGCCATCCGTGCGTATCGAGGAGCCGGGGCGCGACACCAAGGTCTCGAACACCGATGAAGTGACGGTGGCGGTGCAGGCCAGTGACGATCTCGGAGTCACCAAGCTCGAACTGCGCTATCGCGTCAATGGCGGTGACGAGAAGCGTGTCCCGATTCAGGACAGCCCCCAGCGCCTACCGCGACACGCGCGGGGCGAGCATATGACTCTGCTGGAGGAGTTGGACCTGTCACCGGGTGATCTGTTGGCCTACCACGCGGTCGCGCGCGACGGCGCCGGGCATGAGGGCAGCAGCGACGTGTATTTCCTCGAAGTCCGCCCGTTCTCCAAGAACTACAAGCAGTCGGAACAGCAGGGTGGCGGCGGTGGCGGGGGCGGCGGACAGCAGCCCGACTCACCAGACGGATTCGTGCAGCGTCAGCGCGAGGTGGTGGCCGGCACCTTCAATTGGCTGCGTGACAGCAGCACGACGCCGGCCAAGAAGCGTCGCGAGGATGTCACCACGCTGACCATCGCCCAGGGTCGGTTGCGCGAAGACGTTGCGGCGCTGGCCAAGCGACTGGTGGATCGTGGCGTCGCGGCCACCGACACCACGTTTGCGAAGATCCAGAAGGAACTGGAGTCTGCCACCGTTGAAATGAAGGCGTCGGAAGAGCAACTCGGACGTGGACTGGGCGGAACAGCGTTGCCACCGGAGCAGCGAGCGCTGCAGCACCTGCAGCGGGCCGAAGCCATGTATCGCGACGTGCAGGTTCAGATGGGCGGCGGTGGTGGCGGCGGCGGCGGTGGCGGCGGTCAACAGGGACAGAAGCCGGAAGACCTCGCGGACCTTTTCGAACTGCAAACCGACAAGCTGCGCAATCAGTACGAGGCCGTGCAGCAACAGTCGTCGCAGGCGCAGCCGCAACGCGAAGTGGACGAGACGTTGGAACGGCTCAAGCAGTTGGCCAATCGCCAACAGCAGGAAAACGAGCGCATGCAGCGCATGGCGGAAGCGCTGCGCCAGCGCATGGGGCAGAACTCCAGCGGTGGAGCGAGCAGCGGCAGCAGTGGAAGTGCCAGCGCCGGCGGCGCAAACGGAGGAAATAGCGGCGGCAACAGCGGCGCCCAACGTGACCTTGCCAAGCAGGCCGAGGAAGAGGCGCGTCGTCTTGAGCGACTGTCCCGCGAACAGAACAATCCGGAACTCGCGGATGCGGCGCGTCAAATGCAGCAGGCAGCAGACGCGATGCGTCGCGCGGCAACGGGATCGTCAGCCCAGGGCAGCAAGGCCCTCGAGGAACTCAACCGCGCTGCACGCAACCTGGAAGGCAGCAAGACAGACGCCACCAATCAGGGCATTCAGAAACTCGCGCAGCAAGCCAAAGAGATGGAATCGCGTCAGCGCGAGATCGCCAATGATGTGGAGGCCGCGCAGGCAGCGTCCGGCGAGCAGCGCTCGCAGCAGATGCAGAAACTGATGGATCGCAAAGACGCCTTGGCGAACGACGTGGGCAAACTCGAGGCCGAAGCGGACCGCCTGTCGCGGGACGGACGTCGGGATCAGCCAAAGGCGGCGGGCAAATTGAGCGAAGCCGCCGAGGCGATACGTGACACGCGCCTCAAGGACAAGATCGATTTCTCCAAGAACGTCATGCGCGCCGGTTCCGGTGAGTATGCCAAGTCGTTCGAAGGCCAGATCTCGGAAAATCTCAAGGATGTCGCCGAGCGGATGAGTCAGGCCGCGGGTTCCATGCAAGGGGAATCGGCGTCTCGACAGCAAGAACGCGCATTGGGTCAAACGCGCGAATTGGTGCAGAATCTCGAGTCATTGCGCCAGCGTGTTGCGGACAAACAGCAGGCGGGTCAAGGGCAGCAAGGGCAGCAAGGGCAGCAAGGACAGCAGGGACAGCAGGGACAGCAGGGACAGCAGGGGCAGCAGGGGCAGCAGGGACAGCAGGGACAGCAGGGACAGCAGGGCCAGCAGGGACAACAGGGGCGGCAAGGACAGCAAGGCCAGCAAGGCCAGCAAGGCCAGCAAGGCCAGCAAGGCCAGCAAGGCCAGCAAGGCCAGCAAGGCCAGCAAGGCCAGCAAGGCCAGCAAGGCCAGCAAGGCCAGCAAGGCCAGCAAGGCCAAGGGCAGGGCCAGAATCAAGGCGGACAGCCAGGTGGTCGCGGCAACAACAGCAACACCCCTCGGCCCGGTGGCACGCCCAACAATCAGTTCGGCGGCGGCAACCCCAACGGTGCGCCCCGAGCCGGACAGCAGATGCCGGCAGGAGATATCCAACAGTTCACGCGCGAATTCCGCCTGCGGCGCGAAAACGCCGAAGGATTGCGACGTGAACTCGCGCAGCAGGGCGTGAACACGCGAGAGCTCGATCAGGCCATCGAGAACTTGCGACAGTTGGAGAATTCACGTGCGTTCAACGACCCCAAAGCTCTGACGCAGCTGCAGGGCGCGATGATCGAAGGACTCAAGACCTTCGAGTTCGGTCTCTACCGATCGCTCGGGCTAGGCAACGATGGGCGTCCCGCCCTTGGCTCCAATGCCCCCGTCCCCGCGGAATACCGCGCGATGATCGAGGAGTATTACCGGAGTCTGGCCGGCAGCACGAAGAAGAAGCCGTGACGCAGAAACGGGAAACGAGAGACGGTTCCCGTCTCCCGTCTCCCGTCTCCCGTCTCCCGTCTGCCACATCACGTCCCGCCAAACCACTCGTACCCTTTGTCGCTCCAGTAGCCACCGTTGCGCTCGGCCATGAACACCACCTTGGTCAGGTACTTGGTGTTCTTGTAGCCCAGCTTGATCGGGGAGTGCAACCGCGCCGGCGCGCCATATGCCGGCGTGAGCGCCACGCCATCCTTGGCGTACACCACCATCGTTTGCGGATGCATCGTGCTCTCGATGTCCCAGCTTTCGTGGTAGCCGTCGTCAAACGACTGGAAATCCACCACGCTCGCCCCGGGCTGCGCGCCGACCACCTTCGCAATCTCGCGCATCGACACGCCGGCAAACTGCGCCACCGCGTTCCATCCTTCCACGCAGAAATGATTCACACGCTGCTCGACCCGCGGCAGGGCCATGAGCTGGGGCAGCGTGAGCTTCACCGGGTTCCGCACCATCCCGCTGACTTCCAGGGTCCATGGTCCGCTCAGCGCCTCGTTATAACTCGGCACCACATCGGAAATGAAGTACGACGGGAATCGTCCTCCCGCCACGACTGCGCCCGGCGATCCGTGATCCATGGTCGTATGACGCAGCAGCCACTTCTCCACCGACTCGTTCTTGCGCGTCGCGTACGCCAGCGCTTTCTCCGCGCTGCGTGGTCCTGATGAGTTGCAGGCGGCCAGCCAGGCCAACGCCAATGATGACGCGCTCGCCTTGACGAACGCGCGTCGATCAACGGCGGGCGACACACCGCGCACGGCCCCATCGTCGCGACCGGATTCCAGCGCACTGACCGATTGATCGATCAGCGCAATGGCCTTGAGGCGCACTACACGCGACGTCATGATCCCGCCTCCTCGGTGGTCGTGGCGGCCACCGCGTGCACGGAGGCCGGAACCACTGCCTCGCGCACCCGCTTTGGCAGCAAGCCCTGGAACGGACGCGCATTCCGCGCAATCGGCGAGAATCGCTCGTCGTGCCCGCCGGTGATCATGCTGCGCAAACTGTAGGGGTCGACGCTGATCACCATGAACACGTGGGCCACCGACAGTGCCACCAGCGCCACCATGGCCGAGAAGTGCCAGTATCTGGCCCAGACATAGCC
This sequence comes from Gemmatimonadaceae bacterium, assembly GCA_016720905.1. Taxonomy (NCBI): domain Bacteria; kingdom Pseudomonadati; phylum Gemmatimonadota; class Gemmatimonadia; order Gemmatimonadales; family Gemmatimonadaceae; species Gemmatimonadaceae bacterium. Next base: position 411,131 of record JADKJT010000002.1, read on the forward strand.
GCCCAGCAGGTTGGTCAGCCAGCCCAACGACACCGGCTTCCAGATGGCGATGCCGGACACGACAATCATCGCCGCCAGGATCGGCATCACGAAGTAGGTGGCCTTCTGCATGGCATTGTGCTTGCCATGCGGGGGGTGGTCTTTGCGCCGGTAGAGATAGAACCGGATCATCTCCCACGCGTCGCGCGCGTCGCCGCGACGCGGCACGAGGTCCCGCCATTCCCCATGCAGGTGGACGAAGCCGACATACACGAGCCCCGTGGCTACCAGCACCCACATCATGGCGAAATGCCAATGGCGCGCGCCGCCCAGCCATCCACCAAACGTGAGCCAATCCGGAATGCGTCGACCTTCGAACGGATAGCAACAAAAGGTCTCGCCCTTTCTCGCGAACGCCGGATAGGCGTTGAAGATGCGCAGGCCGCTTCCCACCATGATCGTAAACGCGAGCGCGTTGATCCAGTGGGTCGACCGCACAATCCAGTGGTGCCGTGGGGCGTCACTCATCTCGAGTTCCCAGGGCTCTGCAGTTCACCTTTCGTCACCAGCATCGCCACCACGTGCTCGCGCAGCGCCTGTGACTGTGCCGCATCCGGTGTCAGTGTGAGATCGCGGGCTGCGCGCACGGTTTCCAGAAAACGCCGCTCGAACTCGAAGTGCGGCGGGCAGCGATCGCAATCGGCGAGATGCGCGTCCACCGCACGCCGGTCGACTGATCCGAGTTGACCGTCGAGATAGTCCCACAGCCGCCTGACCGTCTGTTCGCAATCGAACACCGGGATGCCCGGGGGAACCGCAGGGGACGTCTCGTGCATCATGCACCTCGTGGGGCGGCGGACGGGAGCAATCCGGCGTCACGGCCGAATTGCATCAGGGATTCCTGCAGCACGCGTCGCGCGCGAAACAGCCGCGAACGGACTGTGCCAATGGGGACCTGCATGATCTCGGCGGCGTCCGCATAGTCGTAACCCTCGAGATCAACCAGCACGACGGCCATCCGCAAAGGCAGACTCAACGCGGTCAGCGCGGTCGCCACCGCGGGGGCCAGATCGAGGCGGTCGAGCAACTGGACATCGTCCGACGCGACCAGCTGATTGTGCAGCCGCACCGCGGCCAGCGTTTCGTCCGTCGGATCGCCGTCCAGGGAAACCATCTCACGCGCGTTCCGCTCACGATCGCGCAGGAACGCGTGCTTGCAGATGGTGAAGAGCCAACGACGCATATCCCCGTCGGGTTGGAACGTGTGTCGACTGCGGAACGCACGGAGATACGTCTCCTGCACGAGATCATCCGCATCCGACTCGTCACGGGCGAGCGACCTGGCGAACCGCGCGACATGGTCGAGGCACGCCAGCGCGGCCGTGTCGAACTGGGAGCCTGCTTCGGCATCGGTCACGTCACGAAACTCCGTCCATGGGCTATCGCGGTGACCGAATTCGAGGGGTTGGCCTGCGGGTCGCCCAAGCGGTGAAGCCGTTAGGGGGCCGGTGAGGGACGTATCCGTGGCGAGGGAAATCAGTTCCCGGGTTCACTCCCCCAATCCGCTGTCGCGCCGCCAGTCGGCGACGAGTTCCAGCCACCCCTCAAGTCCGCAGTGGGCCAATCCGAACCTTAATACTCGGACGTCTGCCGACCTCGAAGCCGGGGATGGCCGTCCAGGCCCGAAAGGTCGCGTCATGTCCCTCGAGACCACCACCCGGATGCTGGCACCCTTCCTCGACCGATTCTCGGACGAGGAACTGGACGCGATCCCCTACGGAGTGGTCCAGTTGGACCCCGAGGGGCGGGTGCTCTCGTTCAACCTCGCCGAGGCGTACGAACTGGGGTGGGCGGAGGGGCGTCCCATCGGACGCGACTTCTTCAATGAGGTGGCGCCGTCGGCGTTCGTGGCCGACGTCTACGGGCGATATGTCGAGGCGTTGGCCTCGCGTCATCTCGACGACGTATTCCGGTTCACGTTCTCGCACCTGTTCATGCCGCGCACGGTGTTGATGCGCATGTACTACTCCATCCGCACCGGCACGGTGTGGATCTTCACCGCCAACCCAGACGGTTCGGCCATTGGCACCAATGCGCCGGTGTGCGACGTACGCGACGGGCCGCAACACCGGGTGGCCTGACACACAGCCCCTGCGGTACGTCGGTGGTCCGGTCATGAATCACGACGCGTAGCAAAGCACTTCGCGTACGCGCTCGCCCCACCCGTCGACGGTCGTCCACCTGGCCACCACGGCCGCATCAATGGCGTCGGGCGTTGACTCGAAGACCGCACGGATATCGCGCCGCCCGACCAGCCGTTCGAAGTGCCCGGTGCCGCCGGGATTGGCGGCAGTCGGATACGCAGCCCACTGAAACTGCCCGTCGTGAGTGCTGGCGATTGCCGCCATCAGCAACAGACCCAGCGCCACAATGCCAGGCCTACTCGCCGTCGCCCGGTTGACCTGAATGCTCTGGCACAATTCGCCCTTGTACGGTGCCATGGTCGGCGTGAAGTGCTGCGCGGTGCACCCAGTGTTCGGCGACAACCGGGCAATTGCCTGCAGCACACGTGCGCTATCCAGCCACGGGGCACCCACCCACTGAAACGGTCCATCGGTGCCGCGACCAACGCTGAGGTTCGTGGCCTCGAAAAGACACAGTCCGGGGTAGCATCGGGCGCTGTCGTACGTGGGCATGGCCGGGGACGTCGGCACCCAGGTCAATCCGGTGTCCGTCCAGTGCATCGCCCGACGCCAGCCAGCACATCGCACCACGGTGAGCGCGACCGCCGGAAACCGTTCGCGTTGCCACAATCGCGCGAGTTCCCCGAGCGTGAGTTGATGTCGCACGGGGATGACGTCCTCGCCGACGAATGAGCGGGTGGCGAGATCCAGCATCGGCCCCTCCGCCTGCGACAGCTCACCACCCAGCGGATTTGGCCGATCAAGCACCACCACTGGCACACCGGCGTCTTCGCAGGCCGCCAGCACGTGGTACAGCGTCCAGGTATAGGTATAGAACCGGGCACCGACGTCCGGAATGTCATAGAGCACGGCATCCACGTCACGGAGCGATTCTGCAGTAGGGCGCATATGGTGGCCGTACAACGACACCACCGGAAGCCCGGTGCGTGTGTCGAAGTCATCAGGCACCGCCGCGCCATCGGCGGCCGTTGCCGACAGCCCGTGCTCCGGACCGAAGAGTCGCACCAGCGGAACGCCGGCGTCGAGCATGGCCACGCGCGACAGCGCCGTCGTGTCGGCGGCCAGGCGGGCGGCGTCGTTGGTCACCAGTGCGACCCGTCGCGCGCCGGCCAAAAGCGACGGGTTACCGCACAGTCGATCGACCCCGAATTGGACGTGAGTGGACACGTGACAATGTTGTTCACATCCGATCGCCCTCGCCATGCCGCCGTCCGCAGTCCTCCTTGCCGGAACCGTCCGGGCACCGCACGTTCTCCTTGCGTGAGCGAAACTCCCCGCGCGTCGGGTTGGCGCGTCCTAATTGGCCGAGGATGAATCCATGGGTCTCATTTGGACACTGTGCATCGGTTTGGTCGCGGGTGCGATTGCCAAGTTCCTCATGCCGGGGAAGGATCCCGGCGGCTTCATCATCACGATTGTCCTCGGTGTGGCCGGTGCGTTTGTCGGCACCTGGCTGGGTCAGATGCTGGGGTGGTATGACCAGGGCGCGCAGGCGGGGCTGATCGCCAGCGTCATCGGCGCCATGATCCTGCTGTTCGTGTACCGACTGATCAAAGGCAAGCAGACCCCGTAGCGATCTCGGCACCGAACTGGGCCAGGCGCAGCGGTGGTACGGCTACACAATCAAGGGCATTATCTGGGACCTCAGTGACCAGATAATGCCCTTGTATGCGGCGCTGTTCTTCACGTTTTTTCGCGTCAAGCGGCTGATGTGACCGCCGTATACTGAATGGTGTAGAACATGACCCCCTGCGGTGAGATGATCCCGCAGAAGCGACCAACGCCTGGAATGTCGCGCACCGGCACGCAGATCGAACCACCGCGTGCCACCGCGTCGCCTGCGGTCGCGTCGATGTCGTTCACGGTGAAGTACACTGCCCAGTGCGGCGGCATGGAACCCATTTCCGGCGTGATCTGCATCATGCCCGCGACCGCCTCGTTCCCCAGCTTGAAACTCGTATAGGGCGCGCCCGGCATGGACATGACCTCGGTGGTCCAACCGAACAGCTGTGTATAGAACGCGGCCGCACCGTCGACATTGGTGGTCCTGGCTTCAAACCAGCTTGGCGCGCCGTGGAGCGTGCTGTCCGCCTCCATACCCGGTGACTGGCTGGGCTGCCACAGGTCGATATTGGCCCCGTTTGGGTCGCGACAGTCGGCCATGCGGCCTTGGGGGCCAATGTCGAAGGCCGGTTGCGCCGTCCCGCCGAGGGCATTGACGCTGGCCACCATCGCGTCGGCGTTGTCGACCCTGACCATGACGCCGATCCCGGGCGGCGTGCCGGGAGGCGTATTGGGGCCGTCCAGGTCGAACATGCCCCCAATGTCTCGCCCACTCACCTGGACGCGGTGTCCCATGCCTGGGATCTCAAGGTAGGTCCAACCGAGCAGTGCACCGAAGAACTCGCGCGCGGCGCCTGGGTGCGGCGTGAGGATATTGATCCAGCAGAAATCGCCCGTCTTTCGAGCGCCCGTCGTCATGTCGTCCTCCTCCATGTGGAAGGGGGAAATCGTCGCCTTGCCCAACGATGGCGTCAAGGCGCGCCAATCACGCGAGCTGCCCGACGTAGATGGTGTGTCGGGGACCCGATGTCGCATGGGCCCGCACCTTGGTCTCCGACACCGTGAGGCCCGCGTCACGGAGCGATTCCGCGAACGTCGGGTCGTCGTTGGACGACCAGTAGGCCAACCGACCTCCCTGCCGGAGGGCCGCCACGGCCTGGAAGATCCCCACCGACCGATACAAATGGGCGTTGCCGGCGGTCGTGAGGGGTTCGGCGCCATTGTCCACGTCCAGCATGATGGCGTCGAAGGCGCCGCGATGGCGCTTGAGCACGCGGGCCACGTCGTCGTGCAGCAACTCCACCCGCGGATCACGCAGCGCGGTGTCGGCCAGGGGATAGTCCGGGTTGCGATTCCAGTCGATCACCGCGTCCAGCAGCTCAACCACAACCACCTGCGCATCACCAGCCAGGACGCTCAGGGCCTTTTTGAGGGTGAAACCCAACCCCAGGCCACCAATCAGCACCCGCGCGCGGCGCTGAGCGGCCAGCGGTGCGCACACCAGCTCAGCCAAGGCGTCCTCGGAATGATGTCGCCGAGTGGACATGAGCTCGACGCCGTTGACGCGAATCACATAGGCGCCATCGTGCTCGAACAGCGCGAGCACGGTGCCATCGGGGGCGGTTGCTTCCCCCAAACGCCGGAAGGGTTTCATGCCGCAAGCTAGCGCGGGAGCGCGCGTCGGCGGAGGAGAATTCCGCCACAATCGATTGCTCTCGCAACCCCGGCTTGCCGCGCCGCGTTCTCTTAGCGATCCTTGCTTAAACCATTCCAGGAACCATCGCATCATGGCCGTTACAGACGTCTCAGATCCGCGGTATTACCACAAGGTGGTGGACTGTCAGTGGGCGTGTCCGGCTCACACCAACGTCCCCGGCTACCTCCGCCTGATCGCCCAAGGGCGGTACGATGATTCGTACCTGCTCAACCGCGAGTCGAACGTCTTTCCGGGCATCCTCGGGCGGACTTGCGACCGTCCCTGCGAGCCGGCCTGCCGGCGTGGGCGAGTCGAGGACACACCGGTCGCCATTTGTCGGCTCAAGCGCGTGGCCGCCGACCATCGCGGCGACATCTCCGACCGCCTGCCCAAGGCTCCGCTGATCAAGAACGGCAAGCGGGTGGCGCTGGTGGGTGCCGGGCCGTCGGCGCTGACCGTGGCCAACGACCTGCTGCCGTTGGGCTACGACGTCACCATCTACGAGAAGAACGTCCAGCCGGGCGGGCTGATGCGGGTGAACATCCCGGCGTTTCGCCTGCCGGCCCAGGTGCTGGACGAAGAGTGCGGCTATATCATCGACATGGGTGCCACGGTGAAGTACGGCACCACGGTCGAGAGCCTGTCGTCACTGCTGGGCGAAGGCTACGACGCGGTGTACGTGGGCAGTGGCGCCCCCAAGGGGAAGGAGCTCGATATCCCGGGCCGCTGGGACGCGCCCGATCAGGTCCACATCGGCATCGAGTGGCTGGCCAACATCCACTTCAAGCACAGCGAGACCATCGAGCCGCGGGTGATCATCATTGGCGTGGGCAATACGGCCATGGACTGTTGCCGCACGGCCAAGCGCGTTGGCGCCAAGGATGTGAAGGTGATTGCGCGTCGTGGCCGGAAGCATTTCAAGGCCTCCCCGTGGGAACTCGAGGACGCCGAGGAAGAGCACGTCGAGATCATCGAGAATCATGCGCCCAAGCGCTTCGTGGTCGAGCACGGCAAGCTGGTGGGCATGGAATTCGAGCGCCTGCAGTGGACGACCGACGCCACGGGCCGCGAGACGAGCACGGTGCTGGAAACGCGCCTCATCCCCTGCGACACGGTGATTCTCGCGATCGGGCAGGACAACGCGTTCCCGTTCATCGAGCGCGACATCGGCATGGCATTTGACGCGAAGGGCATGCCGGTGGTGGACAAGACCACCCATCAGAGCACGCGCCCCGAGGTGTTCTTTGGCGGCGACGCGGCGTGGGGACCCCAGAACATCATCTGGGCCGTCGCGCACGGACACGCGGCGGCGATCTCCATCGATGCGCACTGTCAGGGGCGTTCGGTGAGCGAGCGTCCGCCGGTGGGCATGACGCTGGTGAGCGCCAAGGTGGGGATGCACAGCTGGGCGTACGAGAACGACTACGACGCGTCCAAGCGCTCGAAGATGCAGCACGAGGATCTCACGAAGCGCTTCAGCGGGATCGGCGTGGAAGTCGAACTCGGGTTCACCGCCGAACAGGCGGCGACGGAAGTGCAACGCTGCCTGAATTGCGACATCCAGACGCACTTCACCGCGCCGTTGTGCATTGAATGCGACGCCTGCGTGGATGTGTGTCCCACCAATTGCCTCACCATCACCACCAACAGCAGCCCCATCGACGAGTTGCGCACGCGACTCTCGGCGCCGGCGTTGAATCTGGCGCAGGAGATCTTCGTGTCCCCCGCCCTCCCGCAAACCAAGCGCGTGATGGTGAAGGACGAAGATGTGTGCCTGCACTGCGGCCTCTGCGCCGAACGCTGTCCCACCGCGGCGTGGGATATGCGCACGTTCGACCTCAAGCTCGCGTACGCCGGACTAATTGACGGACAGGTGACCCGATGAGCGGCATCAACGATTTCGCGTTCAAGATGGGCACCGTGAACGGCACGGGCTCGGCCAGCGCCAACAGCTTGTTGATGCAGGCGATCTTTCGCATGGGCATCCCGGTCACAGGGAAGAACGTCTTCCCGTCCAACATTCAGGGCCTGCCCACGTGGTACGAAATCCGGGTCAGCAAGGACGGCTACACGGCGCGTCCATCGGCGGTGGACATGGTGGTGGCGCTCAATCCGTCCACGTACGCCAAGGACGTGGCCACGGTGCGCCCCGGCGGCTATCTGCTGTACGACTCCACCTGGCCGCTCGACCCCGATCTGGTGCGCGAAGGCATCACGATTCTGGGGATTCCGTTCGGTGGCATGTGCGTGGAAGCGTTCCAGAAGGACCGCGATCGCACGCTGCTGCGCAATATCGCCTATGTGGGCGCGTTGGCCGCGCTGCTCGACATCGACATGGATATCGTGGGGCAGATGCTCACCGAGAAGTACGGCAAGAAGCCGCAACTGCTTGATGCGAATCACAAGGCCATCAAGCTGGGCTACGACTACGCCAAGGCCAACTACACCTGTCCGCTGCCCTTCCGGTTGGAGAAGATGGACGCGACCGGCGATTCCATTTTGATGGACGGCAACACGGCCTGCGCGCTGGGCGCGTTGTACGCGGGAGCGACCGTTGGTGCGTGGTATCCCATCACCCCGGCCACGGCGTTGATGGAAGCGTTCAAGAGCTTCTGCGAGAAGTACCGCGTGGACAAGGACACAGGGCTCAACAACTACGCCATTCTGCAGGCGGAAGACGAACTCGCGGCGGCCGGCATCACCATCGGCGCCGGATGGGCGGGGGCGCGCGCGTTCACGAACACGTCGGGGCCCGGCATCTCGCTGATGCAGGAGTTCATCGGGCTGGCGTACTACACGGAAATTCCGTCGGTGTTTTTCGACGTGCAGCGCTGCGGGCCGGCCACGGGCATGCCCACGCGCACGCAGCAGGCCGACCTGATGTCGCTGGCGTATGCGTCACACGGCGATACCAAGCATATCGTGCTGTTCCCCGCCAACCCGAAAGAGTGCTTCGAGATGTCGGTGGAGTCATTCGACATTGCCGAACGGTTCCAGACGCCCGTGTTCGTGGCGTCCGATCTCGACATCGGCATGAACGACTGGATGGTGAAGCGCCTGGAATGGGATGACAGCTATCGCCCCGATCGCGGCAAGGTGCTGGACGCGGCGGCGCTGGAGAAGATCCAGAAATTCTCGCGCTATCTCGATGTGGACGGTGATGGCATTGCGGCGCGTACACTACCGGGTGTGGGTGGCAAGGGTGCGTATTTCGTGCGCGGATCGGGCCACGACAAGCATGCGGCGTACACCGAGGACTCCGACGCGTATCAGGAAGTGGTGGACCGTCTCACGCGCAAGTTTGCGCACGCGGCCACCCAGATGCCCAAGCCGGCCATTCATCGCCAGGACGGCGCCGAGGTGGGGTTGGTGACCGTTGGTGGCTGTGACGCGGCGGTGCGCGAGGCGGCCGACCTGTTGCACGCGCAGGGCATTCCGGTGGACGTGATGCGCATTCGCGCGTTCCCGTTTGGCGTGGAAGTGAGCGATTTCCTGGCGCAACACGAGCGGACGTTCGTGATTGAGCAGAATCGCGACGGCCAGCTGCGCTCGATGATTGGCATCGAGCTGGGTGTCGCGCGTGACAGCCTGATCCCCATTCTCGATTACGGCGGTATGCCGCTCACCGCGAAGGTCGTGGTGGACGCCGTGACCGCGCATTTCGCCGGAGTGACCGTATGACGTCGATTGCGAAGCCTCCCGTTCGTCACCCCAGTTCGCGCACCAATGGCCTGGGATTCGTGCTCCGCGACTACGAAGGTGCGATGTCCACGTTGTGCGCCGGCTGCGGCCACGACTCGGTCACGGCGGCGCTCGTGCAGACCGCGTGGGAACTCGATCTGGAACCGCATCGCGTGGCCAAGATGAGCGGCATCGGGTGCTCATCGAAGACTACGGCGTATTTCATGAAGCAGTCGCACGGATTCAACTCCGTGCACGGACGCATGCCCTCGGTGACGTCCGGCGCCGCCGCGGCCAATCGTGATCTCACCTATATCGGCATTTCCGGCGACGGCGATTCGCTGTCCATTGGCCTGGGCCAGATGTCGCACGCCATCCGGCGTGGCGTGAACATGCTGTACGTGCTGGAGAACAACGGCGTGTACGGACTCACCAAGGGCCAGTTCTCTGCCGCGGCCGATATCGGGTCGACGTCCAAGAAGGGCGAAGCCAACCAACAGCCTCCGATTGATCCGGTGCTGCTGGCGCTCACGTTGGGCGTCTCGTTTGTGGCCCGTTCGTTCTCGGGCGACAAGAAGCAGCTCGTGCCTATCCTGAAGGCCGGCATCTCGCACAAGGGATTTGCGCTGGTGGATGTGATCTCTCCGTGCGTGTCGTTCAACGACCACGAAGGGTCCACCAAGAGCTACAAGTTCACGCGCGAGCATGAGGTGGAATCGGTGCACACCGATTTTGTGGCCCTGCGGCGCGAGATCACCATTCCCGAGACGCAGGAAGACGTGTCGGTGGTGCAGATGCATGACGGCACGAGCGTGCGCCTGCGCGCCACGGCGCCGGATTACGATCCCACCGATCGCGAGTCGGCGTACGCGCACGTGCGCGCGTGTCAGGCCCGCGGCGAGATCGCCACGGGATTGCTGTTCATCGATGAAAGCAAGCGCGACATGCACGACTTCATGAACACGATCCCGACGCCGCTGGTGGACGTGCCGTTCGAGAAGCTGAGTCCGGGCAAAGCGGCACTGGAGAAGCTGATGGATCGCTATCGGTAGGCCTTACGGCCGACACAGATGGCCGACGCTGCGGGCCGACGCCGCGATCACTCGTCGACAATTCGTCGCGCACTCGACATTCTGCGCGACGAAGGCGTCATCCCGCTGATCTTCAGGATCCTCGGGGAGACCGTGTACCGGCGGATGCTGGTGTTCGAGACTGACCTTGTGGGGCAGGTGTTTGCGCCCGACGAACACTGCCGATGGTTGCGCACCGACGAGGTGGGGGCGTACGCACGGTTTCACCCGGCGCTCTCCGAGGACGAGGTCAAGCGCCGCCGGCAGGCGGGCCATCGGTGCTGGGTGTATGCGGACGATGACGGCCGCATCGTGCACGGGTTCTGGTTCGCTGCCCAGGGCGCGTGGCTGGAGTATCTGCAAATGGAACTGCGACTCGAGCCCGGGCAGGTGTATTTGTATCAGTCCTGGACTGCCCCGGAGCACCGCGGGCGGGGCCTGGCACCCACGACGGCGCGGGCATTGAAGCACGTGTTGAAAGCCGAGGGCATCGCGCGCACCGTGGCCTGCGTGCAGCCCGACCGCGCCGTCGTCTACTCAACCCATGCTCGCAGCGGCGCCACACCCACCGCGTACATTGGATGGTTCCGGATCGGGCCGTGGCGCTGGACGTTCCGCCGAACGACCGATCACCTGCCTTTCTACGCCCCCGCGCCACGCACCCAAACGCCGACGACGGCGTGAAGGCCAGTCTGCCATCGCGGATCGCGTGGTCGGCGTACACGTTCGCGCAGGCGCGTCGGGAAACGCGCATTCCCTGGCTGCCGACCGAGCGACTGCTGACAATCCAGCGCCGCCGGGTGCAGCACATCGTCCGTTACGCGCAGCGACACGTGCCATTCTACCGCGACGCGATGGCGACGCTGGGACTTCGGCCCGACGAGTTCCGCGACGCCGACGACCTCGCCCGGTTGCCCTTGATTGACGGCGCAACCTACGGCGCGGATCCCGCGCGTTTCCAGTCGACGGACGAGCGCCTCGGCGATGTCCTGACGATCAGTTCCAGTGGTACGACCGGCCGCACGAAGGCCTTCCGCTATGACGGCCGGGCCCTCGTGCTGGCCCTGGCGCACGGGCATCGTCAGCGGCATGTGCTCGCGCATTTCACTGGCCGCCTCGCAGGGTACCGCGAGCTCAACCTGCAGCGGGACGGATCGGTCTCCACCCAGATCCGGAACTACTACGAGGAGCACCTGTGGACACCGCGGCGTGTCGACCTGACGCGCGAGTCGCTGACCCCCGGGGAGTTGCCGCTTGCGGCGGAAGTGGCGCGGATCAATGCGTTTCGCCCCGATGTCATCATCGGCTACGGTTCGTATCTGGGCGCTCTCTACCGGTCGATCAACGCTCGCGGGCTGACGATGCACACGCCCACGGTGCTCGTGTATGGCGCCGACGGCATGGCCGCCGCCGACCGTCGCTACATCGAACAGCAGCTCGGGATTCCCGTGGTGTCGATGTACCAGTCCACCGAATCGCTGCGCATCGGATTCCAATGCGAACGGCGACAGGGACTGCATCTGAGCATCGATGCGGTCGCCGTGCGCGTCGTCGATACGGACGGTCGCACGGTGGCGCCTGGCGAGGCGGGGCACGTGGTGCTCTCCAATCTCACCAATCGCGCGACGGTGCTGCTCAACTATCGGCTGGGCGACGTGGCCGTGCGCGGTACCGAAGCCTGCGCGTGCGGTCGCACGCTGCCGTTGCTTGAATCGCTGGAAGGCCGGTCCGACGACCTGATCCGCCTTGAGGACGGCCGGACGCTGCACGCGCTCCAGGTTTTGCGGCGGCTGCGCGACGCGGCGGGCGAGGACCGGGTGCAGCTCGTTCAACAGGCGCCGCGACGTTTCCTCGTGCGCGTGGTCAACGACAGCGGCGGCGAGCGGGAGGCGGTGGCCGGCCGGCTGACGGTGGAGATTGGCGCGCTGATCGGTGAGCGATGTGACGTCGCGATCGAGTGGGTTGACGTGCTGCCAACCGAGGCCAATGGCAAGACGCGCATGGTCATCTCGCACGTCTCGCCGTGATCGGCCGACTGCGCACACTCGGCACGCTCTGGCGCAACCGGACACTGGCACCCGAACAGTTGGAGGCGCTGCAGCTGCGCAAGTTCCAGGCGGTCGTCGAGGCGGCGCGGCGCGAGGTGCCATTCTACCGCGACCTGTACGCGGCGGCGGGCATCGAGCCGGGTATGCCGCGCACGATCAACGACGTGCGTGGGCTTCCCATCGTGACCAAGGCACAGATGCGTGCGGCGGGTCCGGAAGCGCTGGTATCGACCCGGCCGGCCTCACCGCGTCGCGTGACCATGCACACCAGCGGCACGACGGGCGAGCCCCTCAACATTCCCCTGGCCCCCGCGGATGCGCAGATACGCAGCCTCGTGGATTTCCGCGGATTGCTCTCGCTGGGATTTCGTCCGTGGGACACACTGGTGACAGTCGGCCCAGGCTACCAGCGCGCAACGGCATGGCAGGAGCGGCTGGGAGTGTTTCGCACCATTGTGATTCCCGGTGCACTGCCCCTCGACGAACAGGTGCAACGCCTTCGTCTCGCGCGGCCAACGGTTCTTTGGTGCTACGCATCGGAGCTGGGCGCCCTGCTGCGCCATCCGGACCGGCCCCTGCGGGACGTAACGCCACGGTTCGTGATCGTCTCCGGGGCGTCGCTGGACGCATCCGTTCGGCGTGCCGCAGAGACCGAGCTGTCCTGCGAGGTGTTCGTATCCTATGCCTGCATGGAGGCGGGGCGCATCGCGATCCAGTGCCCTTCGAATAACGATCTACACGTCAATGCCGACCACCTGTTCATGGAGATCAGGCAGGGAAATCAGGCGGCGCCGTGGGGTGAGGTTGGCGAGGTCGTCCTCACCACGCTCAACCAGTCGACCATGCCGTTCATTCGATACCACGTGGGTGATCGCACCGCATGGACGCGCGCGGCGTGTACCTGCGGGAGCACACTGCCGACGATTCGCGCCCCCGAGGGTCGTCAGGAGACGCTGTTGCGGTTCCCCGGTGGCGAGGTACAGTCACCAACGCGCTGGTTCCTCATCCTGCGGGAACTGGACGTCGTCGGCCGCTACGTCGTCATCCAGGAGGCGCTCGACTGGATGCGTGTGGAGATCGTGCCCACGCGACCGTGGAACGCGGGCGAACAAGACGCGCTGAACCAACGACTGCGGGTCGGGCTTCCGTCGTCGGTGCGCCTGGATCTCGACACCGTTGAGCGATTGCATGAGCAGCCCGGTAAGTTGCGCCAGATGATCTCAAAGCTTCCAGTACCCTGACGCATGGATGCCGTATGGGAACGCATGGCGGCAGCCGACACGCCATCCTGGTACCTGCATCCTCTGGTCGCGCAACAGAAGCGCGAGGTGCACCTGGCCTGGATACGGCGGTGGCAGTGGCAGCTCCGGCCAGGGCTGGTGCTCAAGACAGACCTGTTCGAGGATGCGTTCGGCGACGACACGCTGCTGCCGGCATTGCTCGCTGATGGCCAGCGCATCGTGGGCATCGACTGGTTGCCGCCGGTCGTTCGTCGCGCGGCGCAGCGGTTTCGCGGCGCGGCGCTGCTGCCACTCGCGGCGGACTGTCGATCACTGCCCCTGGCGTCCGCCTCGGTCGCGGCCGTGCTGTCACCGTCCACGCTCGATCACTTTCCGTCGCCTGCCGATTTCGACCAGTCCATAGCGGAACTCGCGCGCGTGATCGAGCCGGGCGGCCTGCTGCTCATCACGCTCGACAATCCGCATAACCCGCTGTACTGGGCGTTGCGCCTGCTCAGTCGCGCGGGATGGACGCCCTTTCCGATCGGCTACACGCCCGCTCCCTCCACGCTCGATCGGCGGCTGCAAGCGGAAGGCTTCGAAGTGCTGGGACGTGAGTGGCTGGTGCACAATCCGCGGCTGGTGACGACGGCCCTGTTTGTCACGCTGCAGAAGCTGCTGGGGCGGCGTGCCGACCCGCTGGTAGCGATGCTGCTGTCGTTGTTCGACATGTTGGGCGGGTTGCCGACGAGGTCGATCACGGCGTGCTTCGTAGCCACCTGCGCGCGAGCGCGTGACACAGGGAATCGTTAGCCGCAATCGCGAAGGATCAGACCACCGCCCCAGCCGGACTGCTCAGCCGCCGATCACGAAGCACGTGCTGTCGGACTTGATGGCACTCAGCTTCGTCTGCATGGATCGATCGCGTCCCTGAAACTGGACGTACGCCTTCAGTCGGATCATGCCCGTGCCGCAGTTGCCGGCGTTGGTGCTGAGGCTACCCGGTGGTGTCAGGAACCCGGTGATCCACGTGGTGCTGCCTTCTACGGCCGACTTTGTCGAGCCTTCCGTGAACGGTACCCACGACGCGCCCCTGAATCCCTCGTTGGTGCTGATGCGCACTTCGAGGGGCTTGAGCCCGGCGCGCTCATACTTGATGCGCACTGCGCTCGCGGTGGCATCGAACTTGACCGACCGCAGGGTGATCACTTCGATCACGCTGGCCGGATCTGACCGCGGCTGAAGCACCTGCGCGGCAGTGAGGCGGGGGGCAACGATCGCGATGATCGCGAGGGCGAGCCGGCGAATTCTCGGCATGTTGTGGCTCCTGAAAGATAGAGGGTGGCGGTTGGTGGCATGAGGCAACGACGACAGCGATGGGCGCACGGATGTCACTGATATTTCGTGGTAAACGTGAGGCTCGACGTTGGCGAAGGTTCGCCACAGTTTTTCGCGCGCAAATCAATGGTTACCGTCGCGCCGATGGGCACGGTCACGACAGCGCTCAGCCCGGTGACCGTCCGGGCCTCCAACGTCCGACCGCCGCTGTGTCTCACCGTGAGCAGGTATTCATTGAGAGGTGCCCCCTGCTGTCCGCTTCGGTCCGCCAACGACCACCGAACGGTGATGCCGGTTGGCGACGTTGATGCGGCGGCGAAGCTGATCGTACTCCCGTTGACCGGCGCGGTCATCGCGGGTGCCCCGATGGAAGGGTTACTCACGCACGTCACGCCGGTTGGAGGCGCAGCGGCATAGTGGAAATCCCAGGTGCCATCAGCGTTGGACTGTGTGTACGTGTTGGGATCACTGGACGCGGTGGATTCGATGCCGAAGAGGTACGTCGATGGATTGGTTGAACAGCTGCTGCTCCTCGTCAGCGTCGCCGTGAACGTCGCATTCGCCTGGGTACCACCTCGCGAGACATTGGTCACCGTGTGACAGGCGAGTCGCACGACGTTCGGTGTGCCGAAGTCGACACCAGTCGCGGTCATCACGATTGGCGCGCCAACCTGCACGGTCGATGGGACGGGGTTGAACGTCACGTTCTCGATGAGTCCCTTACGCACCACTTTGAATGTGAACTTGTCTGAGAATCCCACCGCGATCTGTACGGTGCCACCAGCACTCGCACTGGACGGGACGTTCACATTCATTTCGATATACCCCACCTGTCGCCCGCCACTTCCGGTGGTACGACCATTCGAGATTGCGGAGAGGCTCGCGCCAGTCGCTTTCACCTGATCGAACGGGACCAGATCGATCAAGTCCTTGATGATCCGTACGGTCGACGTGTGTTGGCGGCGCAGTTCCGGGCTCCCGGAAAGCTCATAGAATGCGTCACCGGTTCCCGTTGCGAAATCGTGGACCTTGATGCCTTGCGCCGGTGATACCGCAGGTGCGAACAACACAACGGCAAACGCGGATACGGTGAGGAGGTGACGGACGTGGGACATGGTGACTTGCTCCGAAAGCGAGGATCGGTGGAACGCGGCGGCACGCAATAGACGCGACTCCCGCCACGGGATTCTCAGTGACGCCAGGTCACGGCGGATTGACCAACAGCGTCACGGCGCGTCGCTCGGTGCCGATGCTCACCACAACGGTCAGCGTCACCGGCGTCGACACACGCGCCGCGATCACCCTCACTTGCGCGGTGCGTCCAGGTTCCAGCGTGACCGAGGCCGGCATCACCACCAGATCCGGTCGACTGCACACCATCTGCACGACGACGGCGGCCGTCAGGGCACTGGTGGGCACGATGGACAAGAGGACGGCCGAACCGCCGGCCACCTGTACTGACGAGAGGGTGGCCGATGCAATGACGCCCGCCGAGCGCGCGACTGGGGTCACGGTCAGGTCGGCGAACGCGCCATGCGTCGATTCCCCCGTGATGACCGTGTTGGCCGACCCATCGACAACGCCGCCAAGCGGTGCGGGAGCGCGCGGCAGATCGGCGGTCACGGCAGACGCGCTGATCCGTGCCGCCAACGGCGCATCAACCACCGACGTCGAGATCGCTGCATTCACACGATTGCTACCCGCGGGAACGCGCACACTCGACGGCACCGTCACTCCAGGCACCGACGAGACCATGGTGACCTCGAGTGGGTTTCCGGCCACCGGGAGATTGAGTGTGATCGTGGCCGTCGACGGCGCGCCGCCGGCAACCGTCGCCGGTGCAAGCGTCACCGAGGTCACGCGTAGTGCCAGAAGACTCACGGACGCGTTGATTGGCGGCGAGACCGGCGCGTCGCTCATTTGCACCGTCGTGCCTGCCACCAGCCGGATGTCCACGTCCTGCGACACGGCGCGCGTGGCAAGCGGAATCACGACGCTTTCGCTTCCCGCCGCCACCACCGCGCCGCCGGTCACTGTCGCCAACGCATTCGATACGGACAGGGCCACACCCATTCCGGATGCCGGCGCCGGTCCGGACAATTGCACGCGAACGGTGGCGGTGGCGCCACCCACCAGACGCGTGGCCGACGGTGTGAGGGCGACGACGACGGGCGCGAGGACCGTGAGTGGCGCGACTACCCGCATCGCCATTCCCGCAGGCGGCGTGATCACCGCCGTAATCAGCGCCGCCGCGTCGGTCGCCACAGGCGTCGTCGCGATTCGAAACGTGGCGCGCTTGCTCCCTGCTGCAATCGTAACGGTTGAGGGCACCGTGATGCCGGTGACAACCGCCCCGCGCGCGCCCGGCGCCACGGCGATCGCGACCGTGACGCCGCCGGTCGGCGCCTCGGCAGCGAGCACAATCGTTGCCAGAGCGGACTGACCGCCCGGCATCGAGCGGGGGACCACCACCAGCGAATCGCCGGACGCGGAGTGCCGGACGGAGGGCGCGCGCGCATGGGCGCCTGTCGCCGCGTTGAGCCCGGCGACAGTGGCCAAGGTGATGAGCAAGTTCGTGCGCATGGATATCGGACGGGTGGAGGCCGGTAGCTGAAACCGTTGTCGGGAAAAGAGACGTGTCAGGACCACATCCGTTCTCACGTTCGACCAAACGGGACTCCGGCGCGGACGGCGACCTGAGAAGGATCCGGCCATGGCCGCGTCCATTCGTCACGCTATGCTGCCGGCCTCCAACGTCCTCCGCTCCCATTTCGCCAACCGTCGTCGGCTCGCGTCCGTCGCGGCCATCTCACTCAGTGCATCCGTCTCGGCGGCGCAATCCGTCAATCCGGCACCGATTGCAGTCGTGCCGATGATCGACACCGCACGCGCGCTGTCCGCGATGAGCACGCTCGAGTTCGCGCTCAATCGTCCGCTTGGCGCCGACGATGGTGAACTGGTGCTCACGGTGGGTGGCGTCGACGTCACGGCATTTGTTGAGCGCACCGGACAGGGGCTCGCATATCGCCCCACCTTCGCGCCGATTCCCGCCGGCACCACCGAGGTCGTGCTCTTTCAGAAACGGGGTGCCCGGTGGACCGAGTTGCGCCGCCTGTTGCTCACCGTGCGTACCGTGTCCGGTTTCACGCACATCGTGGCAACGCCGTCTGCCACGTTCGGCAACAAGGGGCAGGTGGCCGAAGGCCGATCGCGTGGCATTCCCGAACCAGAACGTCCGATCTATCAGGATGTCGTGTTCAACGGGTCCCTTCAGACTGTCCACGAGCGATCGCGCTTCACCCTCGAGACGTCGTCCGCATACGTCGGGTCCTCACGCCGCGAGGAGGCCTTGCGGTTCAATCAGCAGCAGGAGCGCGCCCCACGCCTTGACCTGTCGGATTTTCGGATCGTGCTGCGCGCCGGCGCCGGCCGTCTCACCATCGGACAGACGTCGTTCGGTGAAAGCCGCCAACTGATCAACGGATTCTCCTCTCGCGGAGCGTCGCTGGCCTGGGCACGCGGCGGCACGCGGCTGGTCGTTGGGGCGCTCAACGCCGCGCCGCTCGTGGGGTGGGACCACCTGATCGGCATGGATCACGCCAATCACCGGGTACTCGGCGCCTCGATCGCACGCGAGTTGATTGCGCGCCGCCCCGGTGCCCTCACGCTGGACGTCACCGTGCTCAATGCGTCCATGCTGCCACTGAATGGCTTTCGCCAGGGGGCGGTGCTGGATGCAGAACAGAGCGCCGGGAGTTCGGTGCAACTATCCATGACGACACCCGGACAGCGTATGCGCTTTGCGGGCGGCGTATCGCGCAGCCGGTTCGACAACCCGCCACTGGATCCGCAACTCACGGGCGACACCATTGTGCGGGCCGTGGAGCGTGAATCGCGCGGCGCGCGTTTTGTCGAATCGAACGTTTCCGTACTGCAGAATCGGACGGTGCGCGGCGTCGGCGTCGTCAATCTGGGACTTGGCTATCGGCATGAGCGCGTCGATCCGTTGTATCGCAGCGTCGCGGCTCCGTTACAGGCCGACCGACAGATCCATGGCAGCGATGCCACGTTTGCCGTGGGCGTGATATCCGGACAAGCGGGATGGTCGTGGTCGCGAGACAATCTCGGGCGCATCAGCACCATTCTCACCACACGCGATCAGTCGAACTCGATGAATTTTGCGGTGCCGGTCGCGCAGCTGTTTCGCGTCAAACGTGCCACCACCGCGTGGCCGACGATCACGCTGGCGTTCAACCAAGTCCACCAACGCGCCGACGGCGAGCCTTCAGGCGGCACCTTCCGCCCGCAGGATCTGCCCGATCAACTCAGCACCAACCGCGACCTCGGCGCCCAATGGCAGTTCGGACGCTGGCACGTTGCCGCCCGCCGGAACCGCAGTCATCAGGACAACCGCCAGATCGACCGCGAACGAGCCGACTTCGCGGCCGGCTCCGATGCGTTGTCGGTCGGCACGGAGCTGGGGGCCACGGCCGATATGGCACTCGACCTCGGCGACGATTTCCAGCGGTCAGAGGAACGTGCCGAGCGCACGGACACGCGTCGCGTCACACTCAATACCAATTTGCGACGCGGGCAGGGCGCGTCGCTCGTGCTGGCGGTGTCGCTGCTGCACACGCGGCCACCCGCAGGGCCGACCACCATCAACAGCGAACAGCGCATCGAACTCACGCAGCCCCTGGCGATGTGGCGCGACGCTACCGGCGGCGCGCGGGGACAGCTCTTCGTGCGCTTCGCCCGCTCAACGGCGCGATTGCCGGACTTCCTGCTCGCCGACACCAATCCGATGGCGCGCATCTCGCAACGGCAGTGGGCGGTCTCGTCGGGTCTCAACCTGCGGGTGTTCTGATGACACGTCCCGCTCACGTCGCGGCCTGCGCCCTGGTCACCCTGACAATCAGTGCAACGTTGTCGCAAGGCTTGTCGGCACAAGTGCGCGTGAACCCTACCGGCGTCAGCGTCAACGCGATGAACGCCACCACGGTCTTCCTCACGTTTGGTGGCGTATCGGCAAATCTGCGACCTGCGGAGGCATTCTGGTGCGGTGAACTGGTGAGCGCGGCACCGGACCGCGGGAGCCGCTGCAGCCCCAGCACCATCTTCGGACGACTCCCCGCGCGATACGATCTCGCCCGGCGCAGTGGTCAGAATGCGTTCACCGACATCATGTCCATTCCCGCGTCAGTCAGTCGGCGCGCCTATCAGGACGCGCGCCGGGGCGCAGTCGCGACGTTCTTCTATGTGCGCCGGTTCGAGAGTCTCGTTGGTGGCGCCGATGAATTTGTCGCGGTCACCTGTCGGCTGACCGGTGGCGAGGCGAAAGTACCGTTCGCCCTGACCGATGTGCGGGTGTCGTTCGACGGGGGCGACCAGGTGCAGTTTCTGCGTGCCGGCGACACGCCGCCGCCGTTCGCCGCGCGGATCACCCACAATGGAACCGGTCGTCTGGTGGGTCGCTGGGAAGTGGTCATGCCTGGCGAGGAAACGCCGTCGACAGACGATTTGCTCACGGAGGCCAGTTTGCCGCTCGAGCAACGTACCCAGCAGCGCCGCTTTTCGCCGGTGCAGCGGTTCAATCTGTTCGCTCCGCCGGGTGGCACCATCGTGTTGCCGGGACCCGATCCGAAACGGCTGCCAACCTCGGCGGAAGGATCATATCTCGTGTTGTTGCGCATCGAGGCCAGCGACGATCGCGAAGGCGACTCGGATCTGGGCGCCACCGGCGGCGGATCCGGCATCGTGCACTCGGCGGCCGTCGCGGGTTTTCCGATGCCGGTCTTGCGGTATGTGGTGATGGGTGACGGTGCCCCGATCGCGCGAGATGGCGCGACTCGACTCGCGTTGCTCGAACCCGCCGATGGTGGCGCGGCCCGCGCCGACTCGTCCTTCCGGTTGCGGTGGAGCGCGGAACCACGTGCGAACGCCTATCGCGTTGACCTGCAGTCGGTCTCGGGCACTCCGGTGCTGAGCGCGCTCGTGCCCCGTGGGACGACGCTCTATGAGGCACCGACGCTGGTCTGGCAGCGCGCGAACTCCGGACGTCTTCGCTGGCGTGTGACCGCGCTGGACGGGGTCGGAAGGGCAATTCGGCAGAGTGGCTGGCGCGGCGTCGTTACCGGCGTCAAATCTGGTGATGTGCGTCCCGACGTGGAGTCCCTTCACCCATGACGTCACCGTTTCGATCCCTCCGTATCGTACGTGACGAGTCCCCGGCAAGCGAGCCGCCAGCGCGCGAACCAGATGCGTCGATACCTGACGCCGAGGTCTCGCGAGCACTCAGCGACCTGCTGGCGCGTTTCGACGCCTTCATTCGGCGCACCGCGTCGCGACACGGACTGGCCGGCCAGGACGTCGACGATGTGGTTCAGGATTTGCGCGTGCGCGTCTGGAAGTCATTCGGAACGGCCGAACTGATTCGCCGCGCGAAGCCCACGTACATGTATCGCGTGGCCGTTTCGGCATCACTGGACATCATCCGTCGGCGGCGCGCCGTGAAGTCGTCGGCCACGGCACTCGATGACGTCCATCCGTCAGCGCTGGTGGACGATCGGGCTTCGGCCGACGCGCGCCTCGCGGCCAGTGAATTGGGCCGCGCAGTACACGAGGCCCTTGGCATGCTGGCCGAGTCGCGCCGCGGTGTGGTGCGCATGTATTTGTCCGGGTATGACCGTTTCGAGATCGCCGACCTTCTCGGGTGGACGGAAGGAAAGACCCGCAACCTGTTGTATCGTGGTCTCGACGACCTGCGCCACGTGCTGGCGTCGCGCGGGATCACCAGGGAGAGCCTGTGATGAGCGACGAACGATTGCGCGAAGCCTACGAACAGGGATTACCACGGGGTGACGTGCGCCCCGCCCTCGATGACGTGGCTGCCGAGCGGCTCCGCAAGCTGGTGGAGCGCGAAGGGAGTGACGACGATAGACTGCACACCCTCGACACGCAGCTCGCGAGCGCCGAGGGACGTCGTGAACTGGAGATCGTGTGGGCGGCAGCCCGCGCGGCGCGGCCCCGTCGTGCGCGTGGAACAACGTGGGCAACGGCCGCCGGTGTGCTGCTGGCTGTTGGTATCACCGGCACGTGGCTCGCCGATCGCCGCGAAGCGCCGGCGCTGCGTGCTGAGGCGTCACCGATCACTCTGGTGGCCCCGGTCGGTGCACGCGACGCCGCCAACGCCTCCCGATTCGTGTGGCGCTCGCTGCGCGATGCCGATCGCTACACACTCGTGGTCGTCGACACCGCCGGCAACGAAGTGTTCGCGGCCGAGACGCGCGACACCGCGATCACCATGCCGGACTCGGTGCACTTGCTGGCAGGACGCGAATACCTCTGGTGGGTGCAAGCGACCACTCGCGCAGGCGCGTCGGTCACTGCCGTCACGCAACGCCTGGTAATTACCGCGCCGTAGCGTCGCGCAACGACGGTCTGGCGCTGCGCAGCCACGCAATCGGTGACAGCAACGGCTGCGAGAGCGGGACGCGCATGGACCCGTCGCCGATGATCGAGTAGCTCCCCCAATCCGCAATGCTGACGCCGTCACGGATCGCGGCGAGTTTTGCCTGACGCAGCGCATCATCGACGCGCAGACCGGTGGCCATCGCCGCGTAGAACCGATCGATGAAGGGCACGACGCTGCGATCACCAATGGACCAGTGCGTAGCGACCACCGCCCGCGCGCCCGCCTCGAGAAACGGGGCGGTCAGTCCGCGCAGCCCCTCGCCGCCCAGCACTTGCCCCCCTGACGACCGGCAGGCTGACAAGACGACCAACGGGCCGTGCAAGTCCAGTTGGGCGACCTCCCCCGGCGACATGAATCCGTCAGACGTCCCACTGGGCGTAAGCGCCAGTGCCGTACCGGTCTGGCTTTCCGGATCCACCAAAGCGTGCGCCGCCACATGCAGCACCGCGACACGACGCCAGTCCATTCCCTGCAGGGCGTCCTCGCTCGCCTCGCCAGCCAGCAGCAGGGTACTGTGCACCCCGTATCGTGCGACGCGTCGCGCTTCATCCCCGGAGAACGGCAGTCGGGCCAGCGTGATGCCATCGAACGGAACGGCAGCGGGTGCCCGAAGGGACACGTTGCGCGCGTTGCGTGTCGGCCGGGATACCGGATAGCGCGGATTGCCGAACGCGATCAGTCGATCGCCGGACGCACTGGCGATCGTGCGGAGTGCCAGCCATGCAGTGGCCGACGGCGCGGTGGAGATCGTGGCGCGTTCCACCGCGAAGCGTCCATCGGGCAGACGCAGGGCATCGAACGGAATGCGATTCAATTCGCCGTCTGGCGACACGGTGAACCGCGTCACGCTGGCCGGCACGGCAGAAAAGATTGGCGCCAACAGCGCCGTCCCCAGTCGCTTGCTCGGCGCAATGGCCTCGGTTCCCGCGACCGCCAGTTGCGCAAAGACCTGGATATCCGGCAGGAGCGCCCGTCGTCCCGGAAGGGCTCGACTCACGACGGAGTCGCGGGTGACGACGATGGCGGTGGTCGCCGATTCGTCGAGCCCCAGCATGAACGACACATAGGCCTCATCAGCCGCAAGGACGCGCTGCAATTCTGTCAGCGTGACGATCGGTGCGGCATCGCGTTCGGGGCGCAACGCGCGCGCTGCGGCGCTGGTGTCACGCAGTTGCGCTGCCGCGCGCAGGGATCGTTCCACAATGTCACGCGCACGAATGTGTTCGATGAAGTCGAAGGCTACGGCGTTTCGGCCGCGGCCGGCGAGTTGGGCAACGAGATCCGGGTACACATCCGCCAATCCGCCCCAGTTGTTCCGCAGCTGCGCCATCGACGCCGTGATGCCCTTGTTCATCGGGTACCGACGCCACTGATCAAGGGCGTTGGTGATCGCGCCCAGTGCCGAATCGGCCATCGCGGCTCGATCGCGACGCAGCGCGACCTGTGCTTCGCGCGCCGCGACCGTGATCGCCGCGAGCCGCAGATCGGCGCGTCGCCACTCGCGCGACGTGGTGGTGGTACGAAGCAACGAGTCAGCCACGCCCAACTGTCCTCGGCGCATCGCCACGCCGGCGCGCAGCACGGTCTGCTCGTTGCGAGCGCCCTCGTTCGTCCGGCCAAGGCTTGCCGCCGTCGCCATCGTACGCTCGGCACTGTCAAGTTGACCCAGACGCATCTGCGCGCTGGCGCGTGCCGAGAGCGCGGGCAGTGCGTTGAGCGGCAGACCCGCAGCGACATAGGCATCATACGCCTCCGCGTATCTCCCGATTGCGCTCGGCAAATCACCTGACGCTTGCAGCGCGTCAGCCTCGAAGCGTCGGGAATTGGCAACGCCCCACCGGTCGTTGCGGGCGGCGTGCGAGATCGCCGCCAAGGACGCGTGCTGACGGGCCTGTCCCACGTCGCCCAATGCCAGATGCAACTCGGCCAAACCCGAGTGCGCCCAGGCCTCCACCGACTCGAAACGTGTCACGCGCGCCGCAATGATGGCCTGCTCGAGCAGCACACGCGCGTTGGCGAACACGTTCGTCTGGACGAGGACGTACCCGTACCACTGACTGGCCAGCGCGGTCCCCACGTCATAGCGAATGCGCGCGAAGTGTGCGAGCGCCATTCGTGCCTGTATACCCGCGCCGACGAAGTATCCCCGGCGCTCCGCAGACTGCGCGAGCGACAAACGGCAGTTCCCGGCGACGCGCCACAGTCTGAGTCGTTCGGCGTTTTCGGCGCCGGCTTCGATGCGGTGCCGACCCGTGGTATCCCCCAGCTGCTCATCGATGGCACCGATGACGCACAGTCGCTGCGCGCTGTCCTGTGCGCTTGGCCGTTCCAGCAACGCCCACCATGCATCGAGGAGTGCCCGTCCCGCCTTCACGCCGTGCGATCGCTGCCGCAACTGCGCCAATCCCAGGACGGCTTCCGCCTCTACGAGCGGCGAGTCGGCGCGCTGCGCCGTCGCGCGTGCCTCACCGAACAAGCTGTCGGCGCGCGCCGATTCGCTGCCAAGTGCGCGCCATTGCGCCATCCCGACTTGTGCCATGGCGCGCCACACCAGACCCACCTCCGTACCGCGAGCATCGAGGAGCCGGTACAGGGAGTCGGCACGCTCGTAGCGGTAGCGTGCGCGCGCATAGCTGGCCACCGCCAGCATGGCTTGCGGTTGGCGTGGGCGGCTGGCCAGTGTCAACTGCCACGCGCGCTCCAACGATTGTCCACCATCCCGATCGATGGCGACCTGAATCTCGCGCACGATGCGAACGGGTTCGGGCAGCGCCGCACCCTGCATGAGCGCGCCCGTCAGCATCAACGCAAGGATCATCGGGCGGCGTGGGCGAAACGTATGAGTGGGTCGCGGACTCTGCTGCGCAGTATCAGGCGTGCGGTGAGGATGGTCAAGCGCGCGTCGTCACTCAGGCTTCGTCGCGACAAGGCAGATGCTGTCGGCCAGGACGTTGCTCTCAGCAACGACCGGCGTGAGGCTGCGTTGGCCGTTCACGATGCGCACCTCGTCACCCAGCGTTGAGCGCACCTGCAGGAACAGGCGCAGTCGGCGCACCGAACCCGGCACATCGCAGCCCAGCGTAGAAAGCCCCGCGACATTCACCAGTTCAGGGCGTCGGGTGTAGGGGAGCCAGGCGGCGCCGGCAAAGTCCGCTCGCGAGCTCACCCGATAGGATGTGGGAACAGTCCCCACCACCGTATGCGAGAGCACGATGGTGGCATCTGGAGACGACGTCGCGGCGCCGTCGTTGAGCGCGAACACCGTCAGGACCGGCGGCTGACGTACGGCCCCGGGCTGTACCGTGGCCGACTGACTGACGGCTGCGGCCACCGCCAACGACAAGAAGCGAAACGCTCGATTGATCACGAAGAGAATGGACGCATGGATGCCAGGATATGCTCAGTCGGCCTTGACACGATATATCGCAAGCACTATCGTACGATATAACGTACGATCTATCGTGCGCTATATCGTCACGGACTTCTCGGATACGATCCATGACTACTCGGCTGCTCGTTGCGTTCGCCTTGGTGGGTTTCCTCTCTGCACCCGGCTCGGCTCAGGCTCCCGATCCGACCAAAATGGTCGGTCACTGGACCGGAACCGGCACGTTCTTCGATGCCGACCTGCTGAAGCGCGTGGGGCCGTTGGCGATCGAGTTGACCATGCGGCCTGACGGGACGGGATCGGGTCAGTTGGGTGGCGCCGCGATTCGGGTCCTTCACTCGCGGCCGACGCGCGATGTGCTGCAGGTCCGTGCCGACCTCGCGGGTTCACCGGCGCAGGATGCAGCGCTCCGGAAGCCGTACCTGTTTTTCGTGATCACGGCCGCCAGCGACAGCACGTTGCAGGGCGAGTTCCATCTCAAGTCGAACCGCTTCTACGATCCGTGGATGCGAGAGGGGCGACTGCGCCTCACCCGCGTGCCCTAGGCGTCACGCGTGGTCAGCGATTCATCTACTTCCGGAGCACATCATGTGGCATGAACCATTCAGGAGTTGTGACGGGCGAGCGCGCCGCGGCTGGACAGGATTCGACGCCGATTTCAGCGCATTCTTTGGCGGCGGCGGACCCAAGCGTCGTGGACCGTTCGGGAGCGGCCGGATGTTCGAACAGGGCGACC
This sequence comes from Gemmatimonadaceae bacterium, assembly GCA_016720905.1. Classification (NCBI taxonomy): domain Bacteria; kingdom Pseudomonadati; phylum Gemmatimonadota; class Gemmatimonadia; order Gemmatimonadales; family Gemmatimonadaceae; species Gemmatimonadaceae bacterium. The sequence continues at coordinate 437,528 of JADKJT010000002.1, forward strand.
TGAAGCTGGTCATCCTTCGGTTGCTGGATGAGAAGCCGCGTCACGGCTACGACATCATCAAGGAACTGGAAGAGCGTTCAGGCGGTCGCTACACGCCCAGTGCCGGCGCGATCTATCCCACGCTGACCATGCTTGAAGATCTCGGCTACGCCGTGACGACGCCGGAAGAGGGCGGCAAGAAGGTGTACTCGATTACCGACGCCGGGCGAGCGCATCTGGCCGAACATCGTCCAGTGGTCGATGAGTTGTTCGAGCGCGTCAACCACATTGGCGATGCGGTGTTTGGCGACGGCGTGCGACCGGCTCGCGACGCGATGATCGGTCTGGCCAAGGAATTCGGTGCGGCGATGATGAACGGGAAGCGCAGTCCGGAGCAGGTGGCGGCGATCACGGACATTCTCGAGCGGGCGGCGGCCGAGCTACGACGCGCCGCGTCGTAGCACCAGACCGAACGCCCACGCCAACACCGCGCCGGCGGTTATCCACCGACGCGTGCGCCGGTGCGGCACACCCGATGGATTACCGCGCACTGCCCGCCGTATTCGGCTTGCTGTTCGCCGGGTCTGTCTTCCGGCGCTCATAGCTCACATACACCGGCTCGTACATCGCCGCCTTGACCGCGGCCGAAAGGTCGGACGGCTCTGGACACCGCGCCAAACCGCGCCGAAACGCGATGGCGGCAACATCCACTGCAATGGCGTGCGAAACTTCGCGGATGCGTGGCAGATCGGGATAGATGCGGCCCATGGCCAGATCCTCGTCGGTCACCATGGCGGCCAACTTTTTCGCCGCCGCCGCGAACATCTCGTCAGTGACGCGCGATGCTTCACTGACCAGAATGCCCAGTCCCACACCAGGGAAGATGTAGGCGTTGTTGCCCTGCCCCGGCACATGCGTTCTCCCGGCGTGCGTCACCGGCGCAAACGGGCTGCCACTGGCAAACACGGCGCGACCATCGGTGGCGGCATAGGCCTGTTCGGCCGTGCACTCCGCCTTCGACGTGGGGTTTGACAACGCGAGCACGATCGGCCGCTCGTTCAGCCGCGCCATTGCGTGGAGCACCTCGGTGGAAAACATGCCGGGCGTACCCGATACGCCAATGATCGCATGCGGCTTGAGGGTCTCGACCGCCGACAGCAGGTCGTGGACGGGCGGATGCACGTGCGCGTACCGCTGCTTGTGTTCGGCGAGATCGGTCCGCGACTGCACCACTAATCCCTGCGAGTCCACGAACCAGCATTGCTGCCGCGCCTTGGCTTCGGAAACACCTGCTTCCATGAGCGCTTCCACGACCAGGTCGCCGATGCCGATCCCCGCCTCGCCGGCCCCGACGAACAACAGGCGCATCTCCGTGAGTGGCGTGCCCGTGATCCGCGTGGCGGAGAACAGGCCAGCGAGCGCCACGGCTGCGGTGCCTTGCATGTCGTCGTTGAAGGTGCAAATACGATTCCGCCAGCGGGCCAGCAACCGGAAGGCGTTATGATTGCCGAAGTCCTCGAACTGCAGGCAGGCGCGCGGATACCGCGCTTGCACCGCTTCGACGAACTCGTCCACCAGCGCATCGTACTCCGGGCCGCGCAAGCGAGGGGTGTTGCGCCCGACGTACTGCGGATCGTCGCGCAACGTCATGTTCTCGGTGCCGACGTCCAGCGTGATCGGCAAGCACTGCGACGGCGGCATACCGGCACAGGCCGTATACAGGGTGAGTTTCCCAATGGGGATGCCCATGCCGTTCGCGCCCAGATCACCCAGCCCAAGAATGCGCTCGCCGTCGGTCACCACAATCATGCGCACATCGTCCTGCGGCCAGTTGCTGAGCACTTCAGCAATCTTGCCCTTGTCTTCCGGCGTGATGTACAGGCCGCGACTGCGGCGGAAAATGCGTCCCCACTCCTGACAGGCCAGCCCCACGGTTGGCGTGTAGAGGATCGGCATGAACTCTTCCAGATGCTCGGTGACGAGACGGTAGAAGAGCGTCACATTCCGGTCGTGCAGCGACACGAGGTAGCTGTATTGCTCAAGCGGCGTCGCTTTGGAGCGAACGCCGGGGAGCAGGCGCGCGAGCTGCTCTTCCATGGTCATCACGCGCGCCGGCAGCAACCCGCGCAGGCCCAGCGCATCGCGCTCGACATCGGTGAACGCCGTGCCCTTGTTGAGCACCGGATCGTGGAGGATGTCGGCGCCGCGCTTGGGCCGGGTCAAATCGTTCAAAACGACTCCTGGTAACGCTGGTGAAGGGGTTTTGCCGTACGTGCGAAACCCTCTCAATCGACGCCTCGGCCATCGGGCCCACAGGCGGTGAACCATGGAATCTCTCTGAACACTGGCGCAGATCAAGCGCTGGGGCATCATTCGGCATGTTTGCCTCCATCCACCCGATCGTGCTGGTTGGCGGTCAGAGCCTGCGCTTTGGCCGGGACAAGCTACGCGAGCCTGTCGGCCCGAGCGGGACCGACTGGCTGGTCGACCGACCGGTTCGCACCTTGCGCGAGGTGTTTGGTGCGCGTGTGACCATGGTCGGGGACTGCGATCCGGAGGTGGCCGCGCGCGCCGATCTGCAGCGTCCCGATCGGTATCCGGGCTCAGGGCCGGCCGGTGGGATTCTCGCGGCCCTCGAGCAATCGGCGGGCGACGTGTTTGTACTGGCGGGCGATTTGCCAGACATCACGTCGGCAAGCGTCCGGGCCATTCTTGACGCCGCGTCTGGATCGGACGCCTGGGTGGTGCTGGGCGAGTCTGGCGGTGTGCAACCGTGCATCGGGCTGTATCGCCAGGTAGTGCGGCCGCTGCTGGCCGAGCGACTGCTGGCGGGTCGGCGCAGTTTGCATGATCTCGTGCCGATGGAGCGTTTGCTGCTGGTGCCGATTGACGCGGGCGAGGCACGCAATGTGAACACGCCAGAGAGACTCACTCCTTAGCGGTGCCGCAAAACATCCCCCAAAGCGTTCTACCGCCAAGTGCGCCAAGTACGCGAAGGACAGGGTGTTTGTTCAAGTACTACCCTCCTTCAGGGCTTCAGCTGACACGCGGTTTTCATGTTACGCGCTGTCCTTTGCGAACTTGGCGCACTTGGCGGTGGAATTCGCCGTTGTCGCCCGCACCCAACGGTGCTACCCCGCGCCCGCTGGTGCGCCCAGTAACCGCACCGCGTCCCGCGCGATCGGATCAAGCCCCGCGCCACCAGCCTCGGCGTGCGCCATGATACTCGCGCGCATGCCCGGGGTCCAGAAACTCCGCACATGCTCCGCCGTGGCCACTCGGGGCTCGTCGCCCGGCAACGATCGCAGATTGCGCGCAATCTCGTTGGCCATGCGCACCAGCGTCTCCACTTTCATGTGACACCATCTCCCGCGGCGCCAACGGCCGCCGCTCCCGCATGAACGAATTCCGCGCCGTGAAACACCAGTGCACTGTCGCGTCGCGCCACCGCCAGCAATGTCATGCCGTGCAGTACCGCCCGCTCGACGGCCAGTGACGTGGGCGCCGAGATGGCCACGATCGTGGACGCACCGTAGACCGCCGCCTTCTCCACCATTTCGAACGAGCATCGACTGGTGATGAGGAGGAAACCGTCGGCCGCGTGGTGACCGGCGCGCAGGAGCGCGCCCAGGAGTTTGTCGAGCGCGTTGTGACGACCGACGTCCTCCCGCACCGCAACGATATCACCGTTGGCCGAACACCAGGCCGCCGCATGCACCGCGTGTGTGAGCCGATTGAGGGCCTGCTGTTGCTCCAGCGCGTCGAGTCCGCGACGAATCGCCGACAACTCCACGTGATGGCGTGCGCGTGTGCGAACCGCCGCCATCGGCAGCGCGTCCAATTGATCGATGCCGCAGAGGCCGCATCCGGTGCGACCGGCCGTGTTTCGTTCCCGACTCACCGCGCGTGGCGAGATACCGGGCGCCAACGACACCCGCAGCGCCAACCCCCGCTCCTGCGGCTGGCATTCCACCCGCCGAATGTCGCTGGCGACGGCAATCACGCCTTCCGTCAGGCTGAACCCGTAGGCGAAGTCTTCAAGGTCCTGTGGCGTGGCCATCATCACCGCAAACGGCGCGCCATCATACACGATATTGACCGGGGTCTCCACCGGAATCTCGCGCGTGCTCTCCGCGTCGGCACGTCCGTCAAACCAGACCGTGCGTGCCGGCGACGCTGCCGAGGCGGGGAGATCAGCGAGCGACACCGGGCTCCACCCGCTCGATGCGGCGCAGGAACGACTCCCGCCTGAGCTCTTCCTGCTGCCACTCAGTAATGCCCGTGGTGCGCGACACCTGCACCGCGGTCACCTTGTACTCCGGACAATTCGTCGCCCAGTCGGAATAATCGGTGGTGACGACGTTGGCGCCCGTTCGCGCATGATGGAACGTGGTGTACACGACGCCAGGCTGCATGCGCTCGGACACCACGGCCCGCAGTGACGTTTCCCCCGAACGACTCTGCAGCAACACGCGATCACCCGTATTGATACCGCGATTCTCGGCGTCGAACGGGTGGACTTCCAGCACATCCTCGTTGTGCCATTCGTTGTTGGGGGTGCGCGCCGTCTGCGCCCCCACGTTGTACTGCGACAGAATGCGACCCGTCGTAAGCAACAGCGGAAAGCGTGCACCGGTGCGTTCGTCCGTGGGAATGAACTCGGTGAGCATGAAACGCCCCTTGCCGCGCACGAAATGATCGACGTGCATGACAGGTGTGCCATCGGGCGCGGCCGCATTGCACGGCCATTGCAGCGAGCCCATGGCGTCGAGCTTGTCGTACGACACACCCGTGAAGCTTGGCGTGAGCGGGCAATCTCGTCCATCACCTGCGACGGATGGGAGTAGTGCATGGGATAGCCCAGCGCGTCGGCGAACCGCAACGTCACTTCCCAGTCGGCCAGTCCCGCCATGGGTGGCATGACCTTGCGCACGCGACTGATGCGCCGCTCGGCGTTGGTGAACGTGCCGTCCTTCTCCAGGAACGACGAGCCCGGGAAGAACACGTGCGCGTACATAGCCGTTTCGTTCAGGAACAGATCGTGCACCACCACGCACTCCATGGCCTGCAGTCCCGCCACCACGTGCTGCGTGTCCGGGTCGGACTGCGCGATGTCCTCGCCCTGGATGTACAGCCCCTTGAAGCCACCCGACACCGCTTCATCCAGCATGTTGGGAATGCGCAGTCCGGGTTCCCTGGACAGCGGCACGCCCCACAGATGTTCGAACATCTCCCGCGTGGCGTCGTCGCTGACATGGCGATAGCCGGAGTACTCGTGCGGGAACGAGCCCATGTCGCAGGCGCCTTGCACGTTGTTCTGCCCGCGCAGCGGATTCACGCCCACGCCTTCGCGACCGATGTTCCCGGTGGCCATGGCCAGATTGGCCATGCCCATGACCATCGTGGACCCCTGGCTGTGTTCGGTGACGCCGAGTCCGTAGTAGATGGCGCCGTTGCCGGCGGTTGCGAACAGGCGCGCGGCCGCCCGCACGTCGGATGCGGGAACGCCAGTAATCGACTCCATCGCTTCCGGCGAATTCTGCTCCCCGGCAATGAAGCGCGCCCACGACTCAAACGCGGCCAGATCGCACCGCTCACGCACATAGTCTTCCTTCTCCAATCCCTCGGTGACCACCACGTGCGCGATGGAGTTGATCAGCGCGACATTCGTCCCTGGCAGCAGCGCCAGATGGTGCGCGGCCTCCACGTGCGCCGAACGCACCAGATCGATGCGGCGCGGATCGGCCACGATGAGTTTCGCGCCGTCGCGCAGCCGACGCTTCATGCGCGACGCGAACACCGGATGCGCGTCGGTGGGATTGGCGCCGATCAGGAGGATGACATCGGTGAGCGCGACCGATTTGAAGTCCTGCGTGCCGGCCGACGTGCCGAAGGTGTTCTTGAGCCCGTATCCCGTGGGCGAGTGGCAGACCCGGGCGCAGGTATCGACGTTGTTGTTGCCGAAACCGGCGCTGACCAGCTTCTGCACCAGGAAGGTTTCCTCGTTCGTGCAGCGCGACGACGTGATGCCGCCCACGGCGTCGCGTCCGTACGTGGCCTGCAGGCGCTTGAACTCCGACGCGGCGTAGGCGAATGCTTCTTCCCAGGACACTTCGCGCCACGGATCGGTGATCCTGGAGCGAATCATCGGTTTCGTGACACGGTCCTTGTGCGTGGCGTAGCCCCAGGCAAACCGGCCTTTCACGCACGAGTGACCCTCGTTGGCCTTGCCCTCCTTCCACGGCACCATCCGCACGACCTTGTCGCCCTGCGTTTCCGCACGGAAGCCGCACCCCACGCCGCAGTACGCGCACGTGGTGGTGGTCACGCCGGTTGGCGTGCCCTGCTCGATGACGGTCTTCTCGTTGAGCGTGGCCGTGGGACACGCCTGCACACACGCGCCGCAGGACACACACTCGGATGAGAGAAAGTCCGCCGTGCCGGTGGCCACCTTGGACGACAGGCCGCGCCCCAGGATCGTGAGCGCGAACGTCCCCTGCACTTCCTCGCACGCGCGCACGCACCGCGAGCACACGATGCACTTGGAGGAATCGAAGGTGAAGTACGGGTTGCTCTCGTCCTTCGCCTCGGTGCGATGCTTCTCGCCGTCGTAGCCGTAGCGCACATCGCGCAGGCCCACCGCGCCCGCCATGTCCTGCAACTCGCAATCGCCATTCGCCGAACAGGTGAGGCAATCGAGTGGATGATCGGAGATGTACAACTCCATGACCCCCTTGCGCAGCGCCGCCAGCCGCGGCGTCTGCGTGTGCACCACCAACCCGTCTTCGGCCAATGTGGTGCACGAGGCCGGCGTGCCGCGACGGCCATCGATTTCCACGAGACACAGTCGGCACGAGCCAAAGGCCTCCAGCGAATCGGTGGCGCACAGTTTGGGGATGGCGGTGCCTTGGATACGCGCCGCCGCCATGATGGATGTGCCCTTGGGCACCTGCACCGGCACGCCGTCAATCGTCAGCGACACCTGCTGCGTGTGCGGTCGGACAGGCGTTCCGAAATCCGCTTCCTTGAGCAACGTCATGTCGGGTTTCTCGAATCAGGCCGTCGCGCGGGGACCGAAGTCCTCGCGAAAATGCGTCAGTGCACTCATGACCGGCAGCGGCGTGAGGCCGCCCAGTGCGCACAGCGAAGCGTCCGTCAACAGCGTGCACAGATCCTGCACCAACTCGAGGTTGCGCGCCGGCTCGATACCGTGCGCCACCTTGTCCAGTGTCTCGACGCCACGCGTCGATCCGATGCGACACGGCGTGCACTTGCCGCAGCTTTCGATGGCGCAGAACTCGAAGGCAAAGCGCGCTTGCCTGGCCATATCGACCGTGTCGTCGAAGACGACAATGCCGCCATGCCCCACCAGACCACCGGCGGCGGCCATCGCTTCGTAATCCATCGGTGTGTCCAGCAACGAGTCCGGGAAGTACGCACCCAGTGGACCGCCCACCTGCACCGCGCGCACCGGTCGCCCGCTGTACGTACCACCGCCCAGGTCGTACACCAGTTCGCGCAGCGTGATGCCAAACGCACACTCGAACACCCCGCCGTGGCGGACGTTGCCGGCGATCTGCATCGGCATCGAACCGCGGGAGCGGCCCATGCCATAGTCGGCGTACGCCTGTCCCCCGTGTTCGAGAATCCACGGAACCGCGGCCAGCGACAACACATTGTTCACCACCGTCGGTCGACCGAAGAGCCCGTGATGGGCGGGCAGCGGCGGTTTCGCCCGCACCTGCCCGCGTCGCCCCTCGATGCTCTCCAGCAGCGAGGTTTCCTCACCGCAGACATACGCGCCACCGCCCACGCGCACGTCGACATCGAACGCCTCGTTCAGCACGTCGTGTTCGCGGGCGATGGCAATGGCGCGTCGCATGGTCGCGATGGCGTGCGGATACTCCGAACGCAGGTAGACGACGCCGCGCGTCGCGCCGACAGCGAGCCCCGCAATCAGCATGCCCTCCAGCAGCAAAAACGGATCGCCCTCGATCAGCATGCGATCGGCGAATGTGCCACTATCGCCCTCATCGGCGTTGCAGACGATGTACTTCCGTACGGCCTCGGCCTGGCGCACGGTGCGCCACTTGATGCCGGTGGGGAATCCGGCGCCGCCACGACCCCGCAACCCTGAGGTCACGATCTCCTGCAGCAGCGCCTCGTTCGACAGCGCGCGTGCGCGCTCCAGGCCGACCATGCCACCGTGCGCCCGGTAGTCCTCCAACGACAACGGATCGATGACGCCCACCCGCGCAAACATCAATCGCTGCTGCCGCTTGAGCCACGGCATGTCGTCGGTGCCTCCGTGCCCGAGCGTGTGCGCACCACCGTCGAGGAACCCGGCCGCGAACAACGAGGGCACATCATCGGGGGTCACCGGTCCGTACGCCACGCGACCAGTGGATGTCTGCACCTCGACCAGTGGCTCAAGCCACAGCATGCCACGGGTGCCGGTGCGCACGATGGATACGTCGCGACCAAGCTGTCGGGCCTGCTCGGCGATGGCCTGCACGGTGCGATCCGCGCCCACGGACCGTGACGCCGCATCGCCGGACACGAAAACCTTCACCGGCGCACTCACTTCGGCGCCTGTTGCAGTCGTGCAACCAGCAGGTCGGCCGCACGCTCGTCCAGCCCTGCCAGGAGGTCGTCATCAACCAGGGCTGCCGGACCCAGGGCGCAATTGCCAAGGCAGTAGACGTTTTGCAGCGTCACGTGGCCCGTGGTGGTGCCCGGATGCAAGGCGTGGTGTGCCGCCAGATGGGCGGCGATCCGTTCCGAGCCGTTGGCCTGGCAGGCTTCGGCGCGACAGAGCTTCACCACGTGACGGCCGGGCGCCTCGTGCAGAAAGTCATGGTAGAAACTGATCACGCCGCGCACGTCGGCCTTGGACACGTTGAGCGACGCCGCCATCAGCGGCACCGCGTCGGACGGCACGTATCCGAAGGTGCGCTGCAGCCCATGCAGGATGGGCAGCATGGCCGTGGCGCCCACTCCGTCATCGCCGTAGAACGCGCGGGCGCTCGCCAACTCCGCCGAGATGATCTCGAGGGCCGCGCTGGTGCTCCATGGTACCACACCCGACATCCCGGAAACTCCTCTGCTCAAGGTCGATGGAAGCTAGTCAACGCGCCTCGATATGCGCCCGGGTGATCTTCGCCAGCGTCGTGGTGCCGCTTTGCTTCATGGCCAATTCGAATTCCTTTCGCAACAGCGCCAGCACGGTTTCCACGCCTTCCTGTCCGAACGCGCCCAACCCCCAGATGTACGGTCGACCGATGCCGATTGCGGTGGCCCCGAGCGCCATCGCCTTGAAGATATCAGTGCCACGCCGGAAGCCGCCGTCACAAATAACCGGGATCTTGCCCAGTGTCCCCTGCAGCACGTCGGGGAGCGACGTGATCGTGGCGCGCATAGAGTTCTCCGCTCGGCCACCATGGTTGGACACGAACAGGCCGTCCACACCGCGCTTCACCGCGATCTGGGCGTCTTCCTTCGTCACGATGCCCTTGATGAGCACCTTCATGCGGGTCGCGTTCTTGAGCCGGTCGATGAACTCCCAGCTGGGCGTACCCACTTCGGGAATGGGCGTGAGCTGCTGATAGCCCACCAGGTTGGGCTTGCGACGATTATCGCGATCATCCACCCGGCCGCTCACGCCGGGCAGCGGCGCGCCGCCCAGATGACACTTGATGCACTCGCGCGTGTCCTTCCGCGCCTCGCGCACCATGGTCTCGCGATTGCTGCCCCCGAGCAGGTCGACCGTGAACACAATGGCCGGCGCACCGGCCCGTTCGGCGCGCTGCACCATCTGCCTGGTGATGGCCCAATCCTGCTGGTGATAGAGCTGGAACCACACCGGTCCGCCGCGCGCGGCAATGGCGTCTTCAATGGACGTCGTGGCGACGGTGGACAGCACCTGCAGGTGATCACGGGCCTTGGCCGCACGCGCCACCGCGATTTCTCCCTCGGGATGAAACGCCTTCTGACTGCCGACCGGATTGATGATGATGGGCGTGGGATAGCGCGTCCCGTACAGCGAGACACTCGCATCGATCATGCTGACATCAATCAGTCGACGCGGCCGCAGGGCCCAGTGATCGAATCCGTCGCGGTTGGCTTGAATGGTCCGATCGTCATCGGTGCCGGTGGCCAGGTACCCCCAATGCGCGATGGGAATCTTCTGCTTGGCGACGGATTCAAAATCAAACACACTGAGGGCATCCTTGGCGGCCTTGATGCCGGCGGCCGACAGCGTGTCCTGCTGTGCGGCGTGTTGCGCCAGTCCCAGAACGCGTTCGGCCCCGTGCGGTGATTCATCAACGAGCCGCTTGAGGGCCTCGGTATCGAAACCCGCGGCGGCCAGCAATGGGCTGGCGGCCAGGAAGGCCAGGAATTGGCGACGAGATGGCTCAAGGTTTGGCATGCGGGTAAGAGGCTTGCCGGACGCCGGATTGTCCAGTCGGGGACGTATGTCAGCTCGGTGGCATCGGGTCAGGGAATCCACCGCGTCATGGCCCGCATCTCCTGACAGCGGCCGTGCCCGGCACCCCCGATCATCGTCGATACGCCATTACCGGAGGAGCGCGCCGATGACCGAAATGACGACCAAGTGGCTGGGCCTCACGCTGACCTCGCCCATTGTCGTCGGCGCGGGTCCGTTGTCGCATGATGAGGAGGCCATTGCCAGCGCTGTCGACCACGGGGCCGGAGCGGTGGTGATGTACTCGCTGTTCGAGGAGCAGGTCGCGCATGAGCACCTCGCGGCGCACCACTTCGTGGATGCACGCGCCGACCGTGACGCCGAGGCTCGCCAGACGGGCTCGGACGTCGACGTGTTTGCGATGGGGGCTGACGCGTACCTCAAGCAACTGGAGCGGTTGCGCCGGCGCGTCAACGTACCGGTGGTGGCATCGCTCAACGGCACCACGCCTGGGGGATGGACCGAATATGCGCGCGCCTGCTCGGTGCGCGGGGCCAGCGCCATCGAACTCAATCTGTATGACGTCGTCACGGCGACCGACGAGAACAGCCGGTTCGTGGAGGAGCGACAGTTGGCGATCGTGGACGATGTCTTGCGCACGGTCGACATTCCGGTGGCGGTGAAGATCAGCCCGTTCTACACGTCGATTCCGGCGTTTGTCCGCCGTCTGGAGAAGGCAGGTGCCGCGGGGGTCACACTGTTCAATCGGTTCTGCCAACCGGACATCGATCTTGACACCCTGACCGTTGACCGGCGGCTTACGCTGTCGCACCCACACGAACTGCCGTTGCGACTGCACGCGCTGGCCATCCTGTCACCGGCCATCTCGATGTCGCTCGCCTGCAGCGGCGGTGTGCACACGGGTCGCGACGCAGCGAAGGCCCTCCTGTGCGGGGCCGACGTGATGCAGTTGACGTCGGCGCTGCTCCAGCACGGTCCGTCGCACGTAGGCGTCGTCCTTGGCGAACTGACGGCCTGGTTGACGGCGTCGGGCTATGCATCGAGTGACGACGCACGCGGGGCGCTGGCACTCAGCACCACGCCCGACGCGTACCTGTGGGAACGCGTGAACTATATCCGGGTGCTGGACGGATGGCGGCCGCGCGTGCCGCGGCACTGAAGGCCAGAACGGGCGTCTGTCGGATGACAGGCGCCCGTGTGGTTCATTGGTTCACGACGGGACGTCAGGTGAAGATGATCTGTCCGCCCGCCGCCATTTGATAGAATTCGCCGACGGTGATGATGCTGTCCATCGCGTCGATGAAGTCGTCACGCTTGAGGTCGAACATGTCCACCGACGCCTTGCACAGGAACAGCTTGGCGCCGGAGTCGGCCAGCAATTGAATGAATTCCGGAATAGGCGGAATGTCGAGCGTCGCCATTTTCTTTTCCATTTGCGCAGTCACAAACGACGACATGCCCGGCAGCCCACCCAGCATGGTGGGGATGTGCAGCCCCGGGTTGCCGACCGTCGCCACCTTGATGTGCTCCATGCGGGACTTGGTCACCGCATCCATTCCAAAGAAGGTGAAGAAGACATTGGCTTCAATACCTTCCATTCGCGCGCCATTGGCCATGATGAGCGCCGGGTAGATCCCTTCCAGGGATCCTTTGGACACGATGATGGAAACCTTCTCGATGGGGGCCGGCATGGTGGCCGCGTCCATCGGTGCGTGCATGGTGTCAGTCATCAGATGCACCCATGGGGTTTGGGGATGCCGCAGATCTTGGCGGCCAGTTTTGCGGGGCCCTTGGGGAAGAGCTTGTACAATTCCTTCACCTCGACGCCCGACTCTTTGCCCAGGCTGCGAATGGTTGGCGCGGTGCCCGTGGTGAGAAACGTGTCACGCATGAAGTGCAGCACCAGCCAGTGGCGATCGGTCAGCTCTGGAATGCCGTTGGCTGCCGCGATCGCTTCCGCGATTTCCTTCGTCCATTGTGCCGGGTCCTGCAGGAAGCCTTCGCTATCGACTTCGACGGTCGCGCCGGCAAACATCGTCGTAGACACTTTATAGATCCTTGCCCGAGAGGGACATGTGCGTGGGGACACCCGGCAGGTCGTAGCCGGGCAACAGCGCGTGCCAGTACACGTACTTGAACGCCATCTTGCCCAGGTGATTGAGCCGACTCTCCTTGAGCAGCGTCAACGGACCGACGCTGAACGGGAAGTGACCGGACACCGGGTCGGTGTCGTAGTTGAAGTCAATGAGCAATGCCTTGTGAAATCCGGTCTCGATGAAGCAATTGGCATGTCCATCAAACGTGTCCGTGAACGGCTTGCCGTCGAGAAAACGAATCACGTTCTGCTCCAACACTTCGGCCTCGAAGTGCGCCACCGAACCGGCCTTGGACGCCGGTACGTCGGTGGCATCACCCAGGGCGAAAATATTGGGTTGGTGCTGCGACTGCAGGGTGGCGGGATCCGTCTTCACGAAACCCATGGCATTGGCCAGCCCTGGCGTCTTCGTGAGGAACTCCGCGCCGGCGTGCACCGGCACCACCGCCAGCAGGTCGAACGGCACTTCCCGCTCGTCGAACGACACCAGCTTGCCCGCGGCGCCATCAATGCTGCCGGTGGCGAACTCCGTGACCAGCTGGATGCCCTTCTCTTCGAGCAGATGCGCGAGCGCGGCCGCCGCGGCCTTCTTGGTGAATGCCGCGTCCAACGGCGTCACATAGGAAATCGTGACTTTGTCGCGAATACCGCGCTCCTGCAGATACCAATCGGCCAGAAAGGCGAATTCCAACGGAGCCACCGGGCACTTGATGGGCATGTCCGTAATGGAAATCACCAGATTGCCGCCTTCGAACGTGGACAGTGCCTTGGCCAGGGCGCGCGACCCTTCCAGCGTGTACCAATCGAAGACCTTTTCCTGCCAGCCAGGGCCCGTCATGCCTTCGGTTTCTTCGGGCGCCGTGCGCGTGCCGGTGGCAATGATGAGCACGTCATACGGCAGCGCGGTGCCGTTCTCCAGCAGCACCCGCGACTGGGCGCTGTCCACCTGCGCAATCCGGGCTTGCAGATAGTGCGCCGACGACGGCAGCTGCTTGCCACGCGGCTTCACGATGTCGTCGGCGTCATACATGCCAAACGGGAGGAACAACAGCCCGGGCTGGTACACATGCACGTCGTTTTCATCAACGACGGTGATATCGATCTCGCCGGACTTGATGTCGCCGGCGTAATGTCGCGCAAGACGGTTGGCCATGATGGTCCCGGCGGTGCCACCGCCGAGAATCACGATATGCCGCGTGGTTGGTTGCATCTGCCTCTCCGAAACCCGATCTAAAATATCTCTGTATAACCTTACAGTTATATGGTATCCTGACCGCTCGGCCGTCGCGTCGGGAAAGGCTGGAGATTGAGTGCGGGTTTCCCTGAGGGGCGGAGGGTGCCCGCCGGCCTACGCGTGCTCGTGACCGGTCTCACCAGGTGGTTTCTCCACCCGCACCGCGAGGTAGTACCCGGTGCGATAGCGCAACACGGTCGACTCCAACCGGTCCCACGTCCGAAACAGGCGCAACAGCGTGGCCGAGACGCCACGGCGTCCAAGACGCTCGCGCAGCACGCTGATCCAGATGGCGGGCGCCCGCGGCACATGCACGATGGCCGACTCGTCCGTGATGCGGAGGCCCAGCGCGGTCAGCGTCCGCCGCACCTCCGTGCGGGTGTAGGTCGCGCCGACGAAGTACGGGACCAGTTTCACGGCCGCCATCCAGCGGAATGGCAGGCCGTTTCGCAGGCGCACCACCGGATTGTGCGGGTTGTCAAACGTCACCACCAGTACGCCGCCCGGGGCCAGACAGCGCTCCAGTTCGGCGAGCGCCACCGCGATGTCGCGCTTGTGCTCGAAGTGATCCAGCGACGATCCCGAGAGAATGCGTTGGAGACATCCATCCGCCAGCGGCACATGGCGGAGATCGGCAACCAGCAGCGGCGCCGACCGAACGCTTGCGTCGAGGCTGAGACGACGCGCGGCCGAATGCACGACACCGGGCGACACATCCAGGCCGATCCCCTGCGTGCCCAGATCGTGAAACAGGTGATGCGGCGTGACCGCCTCCTCGAAGAGGTCGGTCTTGAGCGTCGGACCGGGGTGCGTGCCCGCGAACCACCGGGTGAGCAGATCGCGATAGGCGGCCTGCATGTAGGCGCGCCAGGTTGCGGACGGATCGTGCTGGCCGACGGCAATGGCGATGTCATCCCAGTACGCGCCATTGGGTGGCGTTGCCAGGCTCATGGGGTGTCGGCCAACTCTTCACCCGGGTTCACGAATCGGTTGCGCGCCGTGCATTGCTGTTGATCGTACAGGCGCGCATAGCGCCCACCATGCGCGAGCAGTGCCGCATGGGTACCGCGTTCGATCACCTGTCCACCGTCGAGCACGAGGATCTGGTCGGCGCTCAGAATGGTGGACAATCGATGGGCAATGACAAACGTCGTGCGCCCCCGGCGCAGCGCATCGAGGCCCTGCTGGATCAACGCCTCGCTTTCGCTGTCCAGGCTCGATGTCGCCTCGTCCAGCAGCAGGATGGACGGGTCGGCCAGGAGCGCGCGCGCGATCGCCACGCGCTGACGTTGGCCTCCCGACAGCTTGACGCCCCGTTCCCCGACGATGGTCTCGTAGGCGTCCGGCAGGCGGGCAATGAACTCGTCGCAGTGCGCCACGGCGGCCACCTGTCGCACGGCCTCGAGTGTCGTGTCAGGTCGCGCAAAGCGGATGTTGTCCAGAATCGTCCCGTCAAACAGGAACGTGTCCTGCAACACCAGACCCAGCTGCGCGCGGTACGAATGCAAATCGTAGGCGGTGATATCCGAACCATCGATGACGATGCGCCCGGCCGTGGGTCGATAGAACGCCGCCAGCAGTCCCAGCAGCGTGCTCTTGCCCGAACCGCTGGTGCCCACCAGCGCCGTAGTGGAGCCCGCTGGCGCCTCGAACGAGAGATCACGCAGCACCGCCACATCCGCCCGATAGTGAAAGTCGACATGCTCGAATGTCACGGCGCCACGGAATTTCGGCGCGGACGCGCGCCCCGCCGCCCACCCGTCTTCCGTATCCTGATCGAGCAGGTCGCGCGCACGTTCCAGACCCGCCAGCGCATCCGACAGCTGTGTGCCAACTTGTGCCACCTGAATGAGCGGCGCCGCCACCAATCCGGTGAACAGCGCATACATGGCCAGGTCGCCCAGCGTGCGCGTACCATTCAATACCGACTGGCCACCCATCAGAATGAGCGTCGCCGCGATACCGCCGACGACCAGCGCGGTCAGTGCGCCGACGACCGACCATCCGGAGATCGTCGTCGCCGACAGCCTGACGATGCGGTGGACACCGCGTGCGAACACCAGGTTCTCACGGCGTTCGGCGATGTACGCCTTCACAATGCGGATGCCACTCAGCGACTCCGCCAGGCGACCCGTTACGCGCGCATACTCCTGGCTGCGCTCGCGATTGACGGGTCGCAGTGTTGAAAACGCGTACGCAACGCCACCACCCATCGCCGCCAGCCAGAGCATCATGACACCCGTCATGCGCCAGTCAATCCAGAGGAGCACCCCCAATGCCGCACTGGCGGTCACCAATCCGCCCAGCAGTTGCACAAACCCCGAGCCCAGCAGATTCCGGATGCCTTCCGGATCGCTCATGATGCGTGAGATAAGCACGCCGGTTTGCGTGGCGTCGAATTGCGACACCGGCAGGCGCAGCACATGCGCCGACAGCCGGCGGCGCATCTCACCGACCGCACGCTGCGCCGCCTCACCCAGCACTCGGGCCACGGCGTAGCCACTCGCGGCCTGGACCAGCGTCGCCAGCATCACCAGCCCCGCCAGCGGCAGGAGCTGGTCGCGGCGACCATCCACCAGCACCCGGTCGATGAAATACTTTGAACTCGCCGGCAAGACGAGTCCGGCGAGACGGCTGATCAGCGTGAGCACCACACCCAGGACCACATGACGACGATGTCGTGTCATCAGGTTGCGCGCCTCGCGCCAGACGGACCCGGACGCGCGTCGCGCGGGCGGGTCCGCAACAGGTCCTCGGCGCGCGTGGGTCGGTCGCCGCGCGGGAACATCCGCAACGGCGCGGTCACCCGGCAATCCGGCGGTCCACCAACCACGGCATGAGGCGCGCGGACAGGGCGCGAATCAGCAGCGACAGCACAATGCCGATGGTGGCGATCACGATCAGCAACGCATACAGCTGATTGATGTGAAACGTCTGCCACGACAGCCACAACATCGACCCGATGCCGTTTCGGGAACCGATCATCTCGACGCCCACCGTAGCGTGGAAGGCCACGTTGGCGGACAGCCGCACACCGGTCAGGATGAGCGGCATGCTGCCGGGCACCAGGATGCGCGTGAACATCTGCCACCGGTTGGCGCCATAGCAGCGCGCCAACTCGAGGTGCACCGGGTTGAGCCCACGAATGCCGGCCAGCGTGTTGAGCAGCATCGGGAAGAACGCGCCAAGCGACACGGCCGCCACCTTTGAATACTCACCGATGCCGAAGATCACGATGAGCAGCGGGAAGAAGGCCAGGCGCGGAATGGGGTGCAGGGCGGCAATCACGGGGTCCATGGCATGTCGCAGACGCCTCGACGTTCCCATGCCGAGACCAAGCGCCAGTCCCGCACTCCCACCAACCGCCAGGCCGAGCGCGATGCGGCCCAGTGTGGCGGACAGATGCCCGAACAAGGTGCCATTGCCGATCATCCGACCCAAGGACATGACAATGCTGGATGGCGGCGGCATGAACAGGCCCGTGCGCAGTCCGGTCCGCACGACGAGTTCCCAGACGACGATAAGCACCAGCCACACGCCGAAAAATCGCGCGGACCACTGCCACGACGTCGCGGCCGGCGATGCGTCCGACGAGACGTCCGGTGCGGCACCCTGCGGTGGGGTGGAGCGAATGACCGACACTAGGCGACCGCCGGCGACGGCGAGGCATCGAGCAGGCGCCAGATTTCGTCGACAATGGCGCGCGACTCGACCACGTCGCGTCGCAGGTCGCGTGGACGCGCAAACGGCACCGGAATGTCGGCCAGCACGCGACCCGGCCGACCGGACATGACAATGACCCGATCACCGAGCAGCACCGCCTCCTCGATGTCGTGCGTGACGAACAACGCCGTGCGTCGGTCGGCCGCCCAGATGCCCAGCAGTTCGTCCTGCATGCGACGGCGTGTTTGCGCATCCAGCGCCCCGAACGGCTCATCCATGAGCAGCAGCGGCGCGTCGGTGACCATGGCCCGCCCGATACCCAGACGTTGCCGCATGCCAACCGACAGTTCGTGCGGATAGTGATCGGCAAACGCGGACAACCCGACGCGTTCGAGATACGCCATCGCCAGCAGTCGACGCGGCCCACGCGCCATGCCCTGCATCTCGAGTCCGAACGCGACGTTGTCGATGACCGTCATCCACGGAAAGGTGCCATGCTCCTGCACCACCAGTCCGCCGCGTACGCCACCATGCGTCGTGGACGTGGCGCTCGCATCACGAAAGATCACGCGGCCGCTCGATGGCGCTTGCAGGCCGGCAATGATGCGCAGCAACGTCGACTTGCCGCAGCCGCTTGGTCCCACCACGCATACGAATTCGTGTTCCTTCACCGTCAGCGATAGCGCCGCCAGCGCTTCCACCGCGCCACGGTCGCCAAAAAACGTGTGCCCGACCCGCTCACACGCGAAGTGCGTGTCGGGGCGCGCAGGGCGCGTCGCGGTTACCACGCCGCGCGCACACCCGCCGTAATCCAGCGCGGCGCGCCGATATCCACCAGCCCCGCGCGCGTGCGCGTGGTCTGGAACTGCTGATTGAACAGATTCTCGACTTTCACATGCGCCGACATGCCCTTGCCCAGCGCGCGGTTGACGCGCAGTCCGACGAGGTAGACCTCGGGCAATTCGATGGTGTTGAGGTCGTCGACGAATCGCGAACCCAGATAGCGCGCCTCCATCGACACATCGGCCCAGCGCGGCGAACGGTACGCCATCGTTGCCGTGGCCATGTGCTTCATGGAGCGAAGGGCCTGCTTCCGATCGGCCGGCTGGCCCGGGGCACTGACCGTGGTGGGACTGTAGCTATAACCGGTTCCGAGTGACCACGCGGCCGTCGGGCGCCAGGTCAGCTCCGTCTCCACGCCGCTGCTGTGCAGTCCATCCACATTGCGCCGTTGCGCGCAACTCTGATTGGCCGCCACCACGCCGCACGGGATGAGCGGGGTGGCCTTGGTGCCGGCCACGCCGAGCGTGACGTCCATGATGGGCGAATCCACGCGCGTGATGTAGGCCGTCACGCGGCCCACGAACGACGGTCCGAGTGTCACGTCGGCACCGAATTCCGTGCCCCGCAACGTCTCCGCCTCCAATTGGGGATTGGACTCGGTCACCGAACCGCGACTCGAATACAACGGCTGGTACATCTCGAACAGGCTG
This sequence comes from Gemmatimonadaceae bacterium, assembly GCA_016720905.1. Taxonomy (NCBI): domain Bacteria; kingdom Pseudomonadati; phylum Gemmatimonadota; class Gemmatimonadia; order Gemmatimonadales; family Gemmatimonadaceae; species Gemmatimonadaceae bacterium. The sequence continues at coordinate 456,439 of JADKJT010000002.1, forward strand.
GGCGTGCGAAACGCCTCGTACGCGCTGGTGCGCAACCCCAGCCATTCGGACGGCTGCCAACGCAGCCCCAGCGAATAGGTGAGGCGATTGACGCGGCGATCGGCGAACGAACTGTCAAACAGCACGGCTCGCGTGGGCAGGGTCAACTCGGTGCGTCGGCCATGGTCGCTGCGCACGGCGTCTGCGCGCGCGCTGGCCACCAGACGCACGCCGTGTCCGAGATCGGCGGCGTCCTGCACAAAGACGCCGCCAATCTGCTGGCCGCCGCCCACGTTGCGTTGACGAGTGGCGACACCACTGGCAAAGGTGTGGTCCTCTGACAGCTTGCCGGTGGTGGACGTGAGATCGGCCCCAATCGACAACTCGTGCGTGGAGAACGCCATCTGCGTCCACTGCAGCGTCAGTCCGGTGGAGGCCGCCGGCGAACGATTCTGTCGCGCCAGCGTTTCCACCGTGCGCGCGGTGTTGAACGACGTGCTGTTCCCGATGCCAGTGCGGCGATTGGCAAAGACCGATATCGTGGCGATGCCGCCCGTGGCGCGCGCCCATCGGAGGCCGAGTCGCGCATCGTCGAATCGCTGCTCTTCGTCTTCACCGACGGGCAGAATGCCGCTGTTGAATGTCGATCCCCCGGCCCAGGTCTGCAGCGTCTTGGAGGCGTCGTAGATGACCTTGCCCGTGACCGTATAGCTGCGCACCGGTTCGGGTGAATCGGCCGGACCCGATTGATCCTTGCGGATGATCAGGAAGCCGTCGGTGTTCACGTAGTCGCCGGCGAGCGACGCGCCCAGCTTGCCGCGTCGCACCGTGGCCGCGCCGCTGCCGCGCTTCGTGCCGAAGCTCCCGCCTTCCAACAGGAGTCGCGCGCCATCTCGCGTGGGCGAGAGGGTGCGCAGATTGACGACGCCTCCCAATGCGCGGCTGCCCCAGATGGGTGAGCCGCCGCCGCGCACCACTTCGGCCGATTCCAGCAGTGGCAGCGGAATGCGGCCCCAGTCCAGCCATCCGGAGAACGGATCGCCGGCGGGAAGGCCGTCCAGCAGGATGAGCGTACGACCCGCCGTCGAACCGCCCAGGCCGCGAAACGACACCACCGATTGACTTGGCGACATGACCAGCGCCGACTGCGGTTCTCGAGTGGCGAAGCCGGGGATCATGCGCAGCAGATCGGGCACACTCTGCGCCGCGGATGCGGCCACGTCTTGTGACCCGACCACGACCACATGCGTTGGCAACGACTTGAGCGACTGTTCCGTGCGCGTCGCCGATACGACGACAGCCCCCAGTGGACTGGCACGTTCCGCCGAATCGGGTTTCACTTGCGCCGACGCGCGGCATATCGGCACCACGCCGGCGATGAGCGACGACGAGGCGTGAGACGGGCAGGACGCGTATCATGGGCTTCACGAATGGCCGTTGAGGTGGCGGCTACGGCGTCTTCGACGCGCGTGTGCTGTCGCTGGCGCTGACAAACGTCGAGTCCCAGACGTCGGACTGCTGAATGGTCTTGACCATGAGCTTTTCTCGCTGCGCAAACGTTTGGAATGCGTCAATGCTGCTCCAGTTGATCCGGGAATCGTCTTGGAAGGACACCCAGCAGGCGTCCCGAATGATCTCGGGAGATTCGCCGGTCGCTTTCGCGATGATGGCCACATTCCGCGCCGTCTTGCCCTGATTGTACTGGGCGATGCCGCGACGGTACGCCCGGAGAAATCGGACACCCGCGTCACGATCACGGTGCAACAGGCGGTCTCCGAAGGTAATGACCGCCCACTGAAAATCGGGCGCCGCATCCTGACCGGACAGCCATCGCGTGCCGGACTTGGCGATGCGGGACAGCGCGGGCTCCGATGCCGCCGCGGCATCGATGGCCCCGGTCTTCATCGAACTCTCAATGACCGCTTCGGGGAGGCGCACGGACTCCACCGACGTGAGGCTCAGCGCGCGTTGCGCCAGCATGGCGTCGGTCACGTAGCGTTGTGCGCCATCCAGACTGGTGCGAATGCGTTTCACCTGCGCTGAATGCGCGTCATCCAGTCCGGATCGCAGCACCGCCCCATAGAACGTGCAGCCGTCGCGCGCGAGATATCCCATGCCGGCGGTGATGCGGATCTTCGCGCCTTGCGCCACGGCCGAGAGGAATCCGACCGACACGGGCCCCGGCCTCACGTCGAGATCGCCGGACACCAGCGCCACCAGTGATTCGTCATGCGGAAGCCCCGGCAGGAATTCAATGTCCAGACGCTCGTCGCGAAAGAAGCCCTCGTCCTGGGCAATCATCAGCGGCGCGGCGCTCAGGTGCAGCGGCAACGACACACGCAGTTTTGTGGGCGTGGCGCTCCCGGCAGCCGTCTTGTTCGCATCAGTGCACCCCGTGCAAGACAGCGCCGTGGCGGCCATCAGGACGCCGACGGAAAGTGCATGGCGTCGCATCACGTGCGGCCCGCGCGGCTGGTCAGCGGCATCAACTTGCCTCGTCCGGTGATGGTGGGTGCTTCACGACGAATGCGCAACGTGCCCGCCTGGCGCCAGATGGATGTCGCCAACGCGCCGCCGGCGCCCGCGTGCTCAAGCGCCTGCAACACAAACTCCATGGCAACCGCCTCATCTTCGATGGACACCGTTGGTGCGATCAGCAGGGTCAGACGGGTGAATCCGCGTTCGTCTTCTTCTTCCGCAAACTGGTAGTCGAGCGCACTGCCACCGAAGCGCGCCGGCAGCAGGTCATCGAGAATCCGTTCCATGTCGCTGCCCACCAGCGTGATCCCCTCGCCGGTCAGCTTGCGGAAACTGCGAATGTCGCGAATGTGCGTGGTGAAGCCAAGGGTCTCCCATCGGCAACCGCAGGGTGTGGTGTCCACGGTCCCGTAGTCGTCCGATTCGACATTGAGCAGGAACTTGGGCGCCGTGGACAACAGCGTGGTGAAGCAGAAGGCGGGGACTTCGAGGGCAAAACCCGGCACCGGCCGCGACGCCTGCACCAGCGCCAGATGATCCTGCATGAAATGCTGATCGTTGGGGCCGTCACTGGTGAGGCAGGACGATCCTACCGGGCCGACTTCGCTGAAGGAGTACCCGGAACGAAAGGTGGCGCCGGTCCTGGTGATCTGTGCAACCTTGGCCGACGTGGACGGCTCGCCGCTGCCGCGCAGCACAACACCGGTCAGGTCGATGCCGGCCTCGGTAGCCGCCACCGCGATGCGCAGAATACGACTCACCGAGCCGTGAATGGTGCATGCGCCCACCCGTTGCACTTGATCACGGGCCCAGCGCGCGAGCACCACCGCCTGATCGAACGGCAAGTAGCGAGGCCATGCCACCGCGGCGCCAGCCGCGCGCGCCACCGACAGCGCGGCGTACGTCGCCAGGCGAAATCGCAATGGTGCGCCGTCGGGACCGCTGAGGCGGGCAGTGAACCACTCCATGGCCGGTTCACCCGCCGCCGCCTGCAGCAGTGCGGCCTTGAGCCCGCCGCCCGGCGGAATATCTGACCAGTTCGCGGCAGGAACGCCGGTGACACCCTGGACATGCCGAATCAAAATGCGACCGGGAAGCAGCGTCTCGAAATGCTCGAGATCAAGCAGGATGCGACGTCCCGGTCCGGTGCTGCCACCAGTGGTCGTCGCGTAGTACCGCCCATTGGTGGGATTGTCGAAGTCGGCCGGGGTGGCGTGAATCGTCTGACTTCCGCGCACGATGGGCTCGAGCCCTTTGAACTCCTCAAAGCGCACGTACACGCCATCGCGTCGGAGTCGCAGCAACGTCGCTTCCAGCCCGTCGCTGGCCACCAAGGCGCGCAGGTCGCCCATCGTGCAGCCCGCCATGTCCAACAGCGCCCGGTACGGACTGCGCGGATTGCCATAGGCGCCGCGCTCAACCACCGACAGGAAGTTGGCTTCGCGGTGGCGCAGTCGCTCCTGCACAATGGCCAGAGCCTGCGGGACCGTCATCCGTCGCCGAACCAGTCGAGGCAGACCGCTCAGAAAGCCGGCGTACGCTCGCAGTTCGGACGCCACATCATCTCGGCCTACAGCCACCGCAGCACTCGACAGTTCATCCTGCCGAATATGAACCGAACGGGCGCGGCGCACCACCCAACGCGAACATCGATGATCGTCCCGGCTCGCTATCTTCCGAGACACCATGGCGGCCTATTGTCCTGGTGGCCGCGCACACCAATCCACCCCTCCAGGAACTCGTCTTGGTGCTACTCGCACTCGCGCATGTGATGCTGACGCTGGGCGGCAAACCCCTGCCCCCCGACTCGACGCATTGCACCGCCGCCACGCGATTTCTGCGCGACGAGCAGCGCATGGTCGCGGCCATCGACGCCGACACCATAGATGATTGGCGCACGAAGCAGCGTCTCGCGGGGTGCCGCATCACGGCAGCCGGTGGTTCACCGATTGGCGTGGCCAAGGAGGCGGTGCGCCTGTACGAGCGCCTGCGTGCCGTCGGTTGGGTCCGCACACCCGATCCGCGTGACGCGCCCAACGAAGCGTCGCTGCGTTTCCGACTGGCGCAGTCCGACTGCCTGTTCAACGTGAACGCCGAGGCGATGCTCAACACCGAGTCGGAGGGTCGCGTCAACGACGCGCTGGTCCTCAGGGCCGGCGAGACGCGCTATCAGGTGTTCGTGCTGTGCCTGCCGGCCATGGCGGCGGCGCCGAGATAAGAAAGGCCCTTATGACTATTTGCCACCCGACGGTGCCTTCGATCCACCAGGCACACGCGGATTCCGCGTGAACGGCACGGCGCTCACGCCACGATGTCCGCGACTGTCGGTGGCGGTAATCACCAGGGCATACGGTCCGAATGGCAGCGAAGAGAGATCGAGGATTGCCGACCAACCCATGGGGGGTGGGCCTTCGGCCTTGGGACCCACGCTGCTGATTTCCCCGTACAGCAGCGTCGTCGGCTGACCGCCCACCACCGCCGTCGCTGAGATGATCGGAAACAGCGACTGCACGGTGGCTGCGACCGTCATCGTATCGCCAACGACGACCTGCGGCGCGGGCGTCGGAATGGACACGACAATTTCCGTGTCCGTGGCGGCCGTGACCGACACGGACACCGACCCACGTCGCGTTTCGCTGGTGGCTTCGACGACGACGGTGCCGACACCAAGCGCGGTCACCAACCCGGCGGGTGACACGGTGGCCACGCGTTCGTCGCTGGTGCTCCAACTCACTTCACGATCCGTCAACCTGTTCCCCGCGTAATCCGTCACGGTCACCGCGAGTTGACGTGATTGTGCCACCGCCAGACCGACCGCGAACGGACTAACCGACACACTGGCCACGGGAACCGGTCCGGGCGGACGTGCAGTGACACGTACCGCGACCTGCGCGGTCACGGTCCCCACACGGGCCGTGATCGTGGCGATACCCGTCGCTCGCCCGGCAATGATGCCGTCGGCGCTGACCGTCGCGATGAGCGGTTCATTGGATGTCCACGTGGTGATCCCCACGGTCATCGCCCGCCCCTTTTGATCCACCGCGTCGATACGCGCCAAGGTCATCTCACCGACCACAACGGGCGTAGAGGTGAGCGTCACCGTCATCGCCGTCAGCACCGGCAGTGGCTCGATCGGTTCGGCCGGTGCGACGGGACCGCTGGTGCCACCGCCGCCACACGTGGCCAGCAGCACCAGCGACGGCACCAGCGACGGCACCAGCGACCACAGCGTCCACCGCGCACGGATCACTTGCCACCCGCGGGTGACTTGGAGCCGCCCGGCACGCGCGGATTGCGTATGAAGCCGACCGCCTGCACACCGCGATGACCGCGGCTGTCCGTGGCCGATATCACGATGGCGTAGGGCCCGAACGGCAGCGTGGAAATTTCCAAGGTCGCAAACCAGCCGGGTTTCCCCGAGCCGGGAAGCGCGCCGAATGTCAACGACGCCTGCTGTCCGCCTATCTGAGCCACGACGCCGGTAACGGGATACAGCGAGCGCACCGACGACGCGATGGCCACCGTATCGCCAAGCACCGCGCCCGAAACCGGCGTCATGATGCTCACCACGATGTCGGTGTCGATGGCGGCCGTGACATTGAACACCATCGCGCCACGAGCGTCTTCACTGGTGGCCTCGACGACCGCCGTACCGGCGCCGAGCGCGGTCACCAGTCCGGTCGGCGAAACGGTCGCCACGGTCGGTTCGCTTGACGTCCACGTCACCACGCGATCGACCAGGGCATTCCCCGCGTAGTCCCTGGGCTTGGCGCCCAGTTGCATCGACTCTCCGCTTTCCAGCGTCGCCGATGACGGACTGACCGACACGGTTGCCACCGGCACCGGACCGGGAGGAAGCGGTGTGACCACGATCGTCGCCTGTCCCTGCACCGTGCCGACTTTCGCCGTCACGATCGTCTGACCCACGCTCACCGCGCGGATGACGCCGTCCGCACCAATGGTCGCGACGGACGGTTGACTGGTATTCCATGTGGTGACGCCCACGCTCATGGGCCGACCACGTTCGTCGATGGCCGCGACGCTGGCGGTGGTGCTTTTCCCTACCGTCACCGCTGCTGCGGCGAAGGACACCGTGAGCGTGGTCAGTACCGGCAGCGATTCCACGGATGGTGGCGGAGTGGTGGGACCGGTATCGGCCCCACCCCCGCAGGCGAGTGCCAGCGGCAGCCAGACCGCCGCAGCCGGCAACCGCCGCCGTGTCGTCATCGCGACGACGACGCCCCCTTCAGTTCGCGCTCGATCGATGCCAGGTCGCGCTTCGCATCAGCGAGCATCGCGCGCATGGCCACGGAGGGCGGAGCCATCGTGCCCGTTTGCGCACCCGAAATGGTGTACGTGCCGATCAATCCGCTCAACCGCTGACGAACTCCCTGCGGTCCGCCGCCGCCGCGACCACCACCGCCGCCGCGACCGCCGCCGGCTCCGCCAACCAATCGCTGCTCAAGCGCCTGCCATCGCGTGGCCGCGTCGCCGGAGGACGCGGTGCGTCGTGCCGCGAGATCCTTGGCCAGTGCGTCGACGGTGAGTTGCAGATCCATCACCTCGTCCACGAACGCCCCGCGCGCCTTGTGATCTTTGGGCGTATACGGCAACGCGGGGTCGGCGCGCACATCAAAGGTCTTCGACTCGGTCACGACTCCATCCACCTCAAGCGCGACCGTGAACCTGCCCGGTGCGACTTGCGGTCCACGCAGGCCAATGTCATGTGACGGAATGGTCAATTGCACCACGCCGGCGCGCGAACCCGGACCACCTCCACCGCCTTCTTCACCGCCTCCACCACCACCGCCGCGTCCGGCACCAGTCGGCGGTGCGTAGCGCAGGTCCCAGTTGACGCGATGCACGACACCAGCCGAGCCGGAACCCACGACCACGCGCACCGCGCGCCCGGTGGGACCGGTCACCAGCAACCGCACCTTCTGCGCGGGTTGCGCCAGATGATAGGTGAACGCCGCGCCCTCGGCCGGATTCTCCGCCGTGAAGAAGTAGTGGTTCATATTCGACACATCTTCCCAGTACAGCATCAATGTCGCGCGCGGCACGCCAAACAGGTGCGCGCGCTTGGCGGCAATGGCCGGTGTCCATTCGGCGATGGGCGACGCGTCGTCGAGAATCCAGATGCTGCGTCCGTGCGTGCCCAACACCAGGTCTTTGGTGCGCGGATGGATGACCATGTCATCGTAGCGCGTGGTCGGCAGGTTGGCCGCCAGTCGCGTCCAGTGATCGCCATGGTCGTGCGTCACGAACAGGGCGCGCTCGGTACCCAGGAACAACACGTTGGGATGGTCCGGATATTCGACCAGGCTGCGGATGGATGCGTCGTCCGACGGCAGGCCGTTGGTGATCGCCGTCCAGCTCCTGCCGAAATCGGTGGTGCGGAAGAGGTACGGCGCGAAGTCGCCGTCGCGATGCGCATCGAACGACACGAACGCGGTGCCGCGCGCCGCGGACGATGCGACCATGTCGCCCACGAATGTTCCGTTCTTCACGCCGGAGATGGAACGGCTCAACTCGGTCCACGTCTTTCCGCCATCGGTGGTGAGCTGCACGTTGCCGTCGTCGGTGCCCACCCAGAGAATCTTCGGGTCGAGCGGCGACTCGGCGAAGTTCGAAATTTCGCTGATGGCGTCGCCATCGTTGCGCGACAGGCGGATATCGCGATTCACCACGCCCATCATGCTGATGGTATCGCGATTGATCGCGCGCGTGAGATCCAGGCTGCTGGTCCACGACGATCCGAAGTCGGTGGACGTGAACAATTTGTTGCCCCCCAGGTACACCGTGCCGGAGCGATGACGGGAGGCCATCACCGGCGCGTCCCAGTCGAAGCGATACGCTTCGCCAACCGGTGGACGGGGATTGATGCCGAACACATCGCCGGTGATCGGATCCACCAGGGACAAGTTGCCGTTGCTGGACGAAGAATAGACCTTGCGTGCATCGCTCTTGTCCACGGCCTTGCCGGTGCCGTCGCTGAAGCCGATCTCGGCCCAGTCCTGATTGAGGATGCCCAGCCAGTGCCGCGTGGCGCTGGGGCCCATGAACGAGTGATTGTCCTGGAAGCCGGCGTACACCCAGTATGGATCGCGATTGTCCACGGCGATGCGATAGATCTGGCCCACCGGGATGTTGTTGACGCGGATGTACGTCTTGCCCATGTCGAAGCTTTCGTGCAGACCGCCGTCGCCGACCACGTAGATGTGACTGGAGTTGGACGGGTCCACGCGAATGACGTGATGATCGGTCTTGAGCCCCACGTCGTACGTGGGCGACGTCGGCTCTTCCTGGAACGTGGCGCCGCCGTCTTCACTCTTCACGATGTATGTGCCCGGCAACCAGATGCGCTTGTCGTTGTTGGGATCGATGGTGGGCTTGCTGTAGTACATCGGCCGCGGATTCGTGCTGCTCATCCGCTTCCACGTGGCGCCCGCGTCTTCGGTGCGGTAGGTGCCGCCGGCGCCAGCGTGTTCGATGGTGGCCACCAGCACACTGGGATTCGACGCCGCGAGCGCGAGTCCAATGCGTCCCTTGTCGCCGACCGGAATGCCGTTTTCGAGTTTGCCCCACGTGACACCGGCATCGGTGCTTTTGTAAATAGCGCTGCCGGGACCGCCGCCATTGAAACCATAGGCTTTGCGCAGGCGCTGATAGGTGGCGGCGTACAGCACGTTGGCGTCGCGCGGGTCCATCACCAGATCGGTCGCGCCGGTGAGCGTATCCACGAACAACACTTTCGTCCACGTGGCGCCGGCATCGGTGGTCTTGTACACACCGCGTTCGGGGTTGCCGCGCCACAGGTTGCCCACTGCCGCCACATACGCGACGGCGGGATTGGTGGGGTGCAGCACCACCCGGCCGATGGAGCGGGTGTCATGCAACCCCAGATACTTCCACGTGTCGCCGCCGTCGGTGGAACGATAGACCCCGCCGCCCCAGGACGAACTCTGCCGATTGTTGTTCTCGCCGGAACCGGCCCAGATGATCTTCGAATCGCCGGCAAAGATCGCCAGGGCACCAAAGGTGTTGTCGGCCTGCGTACCGAAGATGTCCTTCCAGGTCACACCATTGTTGGCGGATTTCCAGATGCCGCCCGAGGCCGTGCCGACGTACAGCACGGCCGGATTTCGCGGATCAATCTGCAAATCGTGGATGCGGCCACCGGACGCGGCGGGGCCAATGCTCCGGAAGTAGAGCGAGTCGAACGGCGCGGGGACAGGCTGCGCCGACAGGGTGGTCAGCGCCAGGGACGACAGCGCGACCGTGAGAGGAATGCGGAGGGCGGTGCGGAGCATGTGCGATCGGGTTGGGGGCAGTCGAAACGAGACCCGTTTCCCCCCGATTTCGCAAGGGAGATTGGGCATTCCTGCTGTCCGCGACGTCGGCTGGTCAGGCGGATGCTGACACTCACCCCTGAGATACGCCGACCTGCCGAGATTGGCTGACCCGGCATTATGGAGTGCATATGGTTCCAGACCTCCGCCGGTCCCCATGACAGCTGTCGGCCCCGTCTTCGCGTCCTTCCGCCGTGCCGTGCTCGCCACGGCTGCTGTCGTCGTGGCCTTCAGTACGGCTTGCGCGAGACACGCGACCCTGGTGCCGGTACCTTCGGCGGCGCGCGCCGATACAATCTGGTACGTGTCGGCCCGCGCGCGGGCAGATGGGCGCGACACCCGTGAACTGACCGACACGCTGGAGTACGGCTACGTCGTCTATGCCAGCGAACGCGTCAACGACGCACTCGACGGGGCGCTCGACGTGGCGCTCATCGACTCCGTGCGCCTCACCGAGCCCGCGTTCACCGCGGCGATCCAGCCCCCGGCCAACGACGAACAGTCGCCCGACGACTTCACCGTGCTTTATGTGCATGGGTTCGGCACGTCGCTGCACGAGGGGTGGCAGTATGCCGCTGAAGCCCGCATCCGGTCACGTGCGTCGGCGCGCTGGGTCGTGTTCTGCTGGCCGTCCAACGGCGTGGGGGTCACCTGGCCCCGCATCGGCGAACTCTTCTCCCGCGCGTATCACGAGGACACCGAGGTCGCGTTGTCCAGCCGCCCGGCGTTCATGCACGTGGCACACATGGTCATCGATGCCATCGGCGCCACCGGGGTCGTGCTGGTTTCGCACTCCCTCGGTGGTCGCATCGTCAGCGACGCCCTGACCACCGAATTCGGTCTGGCGTCCATCCTGAACGGTGCGACCCTGCAGACCATCGCGTTCGTCGCGCCGGACGTGGACGCGCGGCACTTCGGCGACTCGGTGGTTCCCGCCGCGCGTCGTTTGGCGCAACGGGTGGTGCTGTACACCTCCGGTCGCGATCGCGTGCTGAGCATGTCTCGACAGATCAATGGTGCCGATCGAGCGGGACAACCCAACGCGACCCCGCTGATTCGACCGGGACTCGAGACGGTGGACATGACGGATGGATTCGTCGCAGAGGGATGGTTTCAGGGCATCTTCGGCACGCATCATGCCATTCGCCGCGCGTCAGCCGCCCTGTTCGACCTCATGCACGTGGTGGGTGCGGGATTTGCGCCAAGCTGTCGTACAACGCTGGAGACCGCGACGCGCACCGACGCCGGTGTGTGGCGATTGACCTCCACCCGGCCACCTGACATCACGGCGAGGAGACAATGCGAACGCGATTTGCCCGCACGCTGACGGCTGTGGGACTCGCCATGGTGTATGCAGGCGCGCCCTCGTTGGCGGCCCAACGACGCGCACCGGAGCGCCTGCCATCCGACGGAGGCCTCACCACCTCGCTTGGCCAACCGGGCGCCTGGCAGCCGTCATTTGGCGTTGGTGTCGGACGGCGCTCTGAAGTCGGCGCCGTGGGCGCGATCGCTGAAGCACGTGTTGGCGTCTACCGGGAATTTCTCAGCCGATCACTCGGCCTGGGAGGCGCACAGATCGAGGCGTACGGCGGCTCGATCGACACGAGGTCCAACGGCGGTGTGCGCGGACGCCTGTTCTCCCCATTTCTGCGGGTCGGCTTTGGTGCCGACTATGATATCGGCGATCGGGAACTGCGGCCGATCTTTTCGCTGCAGTTGCCGCTCCGACGTGGCGGGCTGTTTCACGACGGCAGCGCGTTCCGCTTCGACCTGACTCCAGGTCGTGTGCACTCGGCCACGCTTGGCATCGAGACCCCCATCTTCCGCCGTATTCCGCTGGGTGTGACCCGTCCATTGGTTGACCGCGTGCGCCTCGCTGAACGCCGACCGGCACCCATTGCCGCGCTCGATGCGTCGCCAGCACTCCGCGAAGCGCTGGCCATCGCGCGCGCTGCCGCGACTCGCATTCAGCGCCTGTGCGTACCATGGCTTGATCACAAGGGCGTGGGCGGGGCTCGCAGTGACGCGGCCGTGCTGGCGCGTCTGGAAGACCTCAAACGCACCGTCGCTGCCGGCGACGACTCCGCGCGCACCCTGGAGGGCGAAACCCGTCGCTTCCATGACGCGATGGACCGGGCGTTTTCGCTGGCCATCGGCGGGCCCTCGTCAGCCGACGTCACCACGGTGGCGGGTCGAGCCACTGGCGACATGGCCCGTGAAATTCTCCTGGCCGAAGTGCTGCTCCCGTACGATCGCCTGCTGGGGCAGGTGAAGGAGAAGGACACGACGCACGAGTTTGCCGTGCTGGCGCGGGGTGCGTTTCTGCGTTGGCTGCATGTCGAGTCGCCGGTGCCCGGGGAATCCGTCGATGCCGTCCTGGCCGTGTTCTACGTGTTGCTGGACGTGGTCGAGGAGAATCGGCAGGCGGCGCGCACCGACTGGGGCACATCGCGCTTTGTCTGGTTGCCATTGCAGTTCGCCCTGCGCCCCGAACAGCACGACACCCAGGCGGAGCTCGATGCGCTGGTAGCGCGGGCCACCGAATCGTCGTTCACTGAAGGCAACGTCGTTTCGTACCTCATCAATGAGCAGTTCCAGTACCACGTGAGTCGCACCATTCGCGAGGCCGAAGACTATCATGTGCTCTGGACCCACGACTTCCGCGGCGTCGATGCGAAAGGTGATCCCGACGAGATGAGTTTTCGGCACGTGTTGCGCTCGTACCTCGCGGCCATGACCGCGCGTGTGCGCGCTTACGACCGGACGGGCACGTTTCCCACCTACATCATCATCCTCGATGAATGGTTCTACGAGCAGAACCATTCCAGCCGCTGGATGAACCTGCTGGAAGACCCCACGCGCTATCGCGTGCGGCTCCCGTCGCGCTTCTCGTCGTGGGAGGATTCGTTGCGCGCCGCGCAGGATACGCTCCTGGACGCCATTGCGGCGTCCTCACTGCTGGGGGCCCAGCGCCGACAATACGGCGAGACCTGGCTGCGCAATCTCATCAAGGTGCACGTCAACATCACCAACGCGTCCGATCCGAGTTTCGCCAGCTGGCAACTGGCCACGCGCTTTCCCGTGCCGGACACGTGGATGCGTGACCACCGCAAGGTGGTGTTCTACGACATCACCGAGGACGATCCCTACCGGGGTGAGGCGATCTTCACCGGCGCGGGGATTGGTGAACACTACGCCAATCTCTCGTGGGAGGATCGCTCCTTGTTGCTGCGGGGTCCGGCTGCGCTCAGTCTCAAGACCGCCGCCCGCGAGTTGCTGCGGGGTCAGGGTATTGCGGCGGACCGTATCCCGCTGGTGCTGCAACCACGACCGCTGGCCAGTGACTACGACGTGCAGATTCAGCGCGCGGTGCTCCGGGAAACGCGGCCACTGCGCGCGCTGCAAATTCACAACGGCACGGGATACGACGCCAAGCAGATCAACGTGGCCAAGGCGGTGCTGTACACGCTGATGCCGCCGGGCTCGGTCATCAAGATTCCGGATTCGTTGTGGAACGGCACGTTCTGGGGCTCGGCACTGGTGGGCTGCGCGCTGCGCGGCGTGCGTGTGGTGATCATTGCGCCCGCCTATGCCAACGCGCCCGCGCGCGCCTTTGGCTCGATGATTCGCAGCCGCGAGTTGCTCTGGCGCCTGCTGAAGGCGTCGCAGGTACTGGCGCCCGACATCGCGCGGGCCGGCGGGTTGCTCAAGGTCGGTCTGTACGCATCCGAGCTGCCCATCACCGATATCCCCGGCAAGGTGCGCTCGGTCAAGACCACACTGGAACAACATCAGTGGCTTCGCGACTTGTATGATTTTCCGGAGGCCGTGTACCCGGGGCTGGATCAACTGGCCGCCACATTTGGATCGTTGACCGCCGCGAACGGCGTGGCGAAGGACTTCGAATCCCGGGAGCGTGCCCTGCTTCACCTCAAGGCCAACTTCCTCGCCTCGCGCGAAGCCTGGCGCGTGATGGCGCGGGAGGAGTGGGTGGCCGTCACCGGCGACTTCGTCAAGCAGCGTCTCGCGCAGGTGCAGTCCCGCGCGTCATCGATTGGTTCCTTCACGTCATATCCGAACACGGTCATTTCCCTGGGCGATTCCGTCGTGCAACGCTGGTACGACGAAATGACGCCGGCAACGCGGGAGCGCGTGGTGTTCTTCACCATCCTCGGCTCCCCCAATCAGAATGATCGCAGCTTCGTGGCCGACGGCGAGGATGCGCTGGTGTTGTCCAACTGGCCCAGCATCATCCCCTATCTGGATCTGTTGTCGCTGGTGGGGCAAAGCAAGTGGATCGAAACCCCCGCCGAGTTGGACGCGCTGCTGCCACGACAAAACTTCCTCAAGACCCGCGTCGCGCACTGGTTCAAGTTCGTGTTCTAGTCCCCAGTCGCTTGCCCGGCGCACCGAGGATGCGCAGTATCCTTCGAAAGGCCATGCCACACGCCGGCATGGTCCTCACCTTCTTCAGCGCACAGTCAGGATTCCATGTCACAGATACCGCGCGATCAGTCGACGGGCCGCCACCAGTCTCCCGCCGAAGTCACCCGCCGCGATTTCCTGCGTCGAGCGGGGCTGGCCGGCGCCGCGCTGACGGTGGTCGGACCGCAGCTGAACGACGGGCTGCACGCCGCCCCGGTTCTGTCCGGCAGCGCGCCCACAACGCTCCAACCGGCAGCGGTCGATCCGTTCACAGGCTTGAGCGCACCGCCACCACCCGGCAGTTATTCGGGGCTGCGCTGGCGACATCTCGGTCCGTTTCGCGGCGGGCGTGTTGCGGCCGTCAGCGGCGTGCCGGGCCGCACCAACGAGTTCTATTACGGCGCGGTGAACGGCGGCGTATGGAAGTCGATCGACGGGGGCCGGGTGTGGTCGCCGATATTCGACGAGCAGCCGGTGGCTTCCATTGGCGCGCTGGCGGTGGCGCCGACAAAACCCGACACGATGTATGTCGGCTCTGGTGAGAGCACGCTGCGCGATTCCACCGGGTTCGGCAACGGCGTATACAAATCGACCGATGCCGGCAAGACGTGGACACACCTGGGACTCACCGACACGCATCACATCGGTCGCATTGCCATCGACCCGAAGAATCCGGATATCGTGTTCGTGGCGGCCATTGGCAAATTGTATTCGGCCAGCGAAGAGCGCGGTGTGTTTCGTTCCACGAATGGTGGCAAGACGTGGCAGCGCGTGTTGCGCCCCACCACCAGTGTCGGCGCCGTGGATGTCGTGATCGACCCGAGCGATTCCAAGGTGGTGTACGCGGCGCTGTGGGCCACGCGGCGTCCACCGTGGTTCACGTATGCGCCAACCAATGGCCCGGGCGGGGGATTGTTCAAATCCACCGACGGCGGATCGACGTGGACGCCGATGACCAAGGGGCTGCCGGCCGAGGGTATTGGTCGCAGCGGCATCGCCGTGTGCCCCAGCAATCCCAGGCGCCTGTATGCCGTGGTGGATTGTCTGTTGCCCGAGCCGGGCGGACCGGCGGCGGCGGCGCCGCAGGTTGGCGTGCCGGCGGCCAGTGGGCAGGGTGGTGTCTTTCGTTCCGACGATGCCGGTGCGTCGTGGCGGCGCCTGTCGAGTGATTCCGCGTTGTGGGGTCGCGGGTGGTACTTCGAAAAAATCACGGTCGATCCGAAGAACGCCGACATCGTATACGTGCCCAACGTGTCGGTGTCGCGTTCCACCGACGGCGGCGCGACGTGGGTGGCACTGCGCGGCTCTCCGGGCGGCGACGACTATCATCAGGCGTGGATTTCACCGGATGATTCGGACACGATGATTGTGGCGAGCGATCAGGGCGCGATCATCACGCGCAATGCACGCGCGACCGATCCCACCACGGTAACCTGGAGTTCGTGGCTCAATCAGGCCACGGCGCAGGTGTATCACATCTCGGTTGATCATCGTTTCCCGTACTGGGTGACCGGCGCCCAACAGGACAGTGGTGCGGTGGCGGTGCGTTCACAGGGCAAGTTCGGACAGATCTCCACGCGCGACTGGGAGCCCATCGCGCCTGGCGGCGAGAGCGGCTATACCGCCGGTGATCCGCTGCACCCCGGCATGGTGTACGGCGGCAACGGCAGTCGCTGGGACCTCGCGCAAAACGCACCCGTGCCTGGCACCACGGCGCCCAAGGGTCCCGAGGCCGAGCGCAGCGACTGGACGCAACCGCTGGTGTTGTCGAAGGCCGATCCGCGCGCGCTGTACTACGCGAATCAGTACGTGTTCAAGTCAACGGACGGCGCGCGCACCTGGACGCGCATCAGCGACGACCTGACGCGTGCGAACGCGGGCATTCCGCCCACGCTTGACGCCACGGCAGCGGCGCAGGTTGATCGCAACGGGAAGCGCGGGGTGGTGTACACCGTGGCGCCCTCGCCGTTGTACGTGCCCATGCTGTGGGTGGGCACCGATGACGGATTGATCTACCTGTCAACCACCGACGGCAAGGCGTGGAAGGACGTGACGCCGCCGAGTGTCGCGCCGTGGAGTCGCGTGACCATGATTGATGCGTCGTATCACGACATGAACGTGGCCTATGCCACGGTGGACCGGCACCAGCTCGAGGATTTCGAGCCGTACGTGTTCCGCACGCGTGATCAGGGGAAGACGTGGCAGTCCATCACGAAGGGACTGCCCGCCGGCGTGTACTGCCACACCATCAAGACCGACCGGCTGCGACAGGGACTGCTGTTCGTGGGCACGGAGCGCGGCGCGTACGTGTCGTTTGACGACGGCGACAACTGGCAACCGCTGCAGCTCAACTTGCCGGTCACATCGGTGCGCGACTTCGAGGTGCATGGCAACGATCTCGTGGTGGGCACGCACGGGCGCGGCATCTGGGTGATCGACGACATCAGCCCGCTGCGTCAGCTCACCGATCAGGTGGTTGCCGCCGATGTGTACCTGTTCCAGCCGGCCGATGCCATCAACATGCTGCAAACCGGTGACAACGGGACGCCGCTGCAGAAGGATGAACCGCAGGCACCAAACTCGGAGCACGGCGCGGCCATTGACTATTACTTGCGTCGCGCGCCCAATGGAACAGTGACGCTGGAGATTCTGGATGTGAGCGGCGCAGTGGTACGCACGTTTTCCTCGACAGCCGCGCCGGCCGCCGCGGGCGGTCGCGGTGGAGCGGCTCCCGGACGCATTCCAAATACGTCGGCGTTGTGGCGTGTGCCGCCCACGCCATTCGCCGCGACGGCGGGCATGCATCGCGTGGTGTGGAATCCGGTTTCCGCCGGCGGACGCCGCGGCCCCGACGGCGGCGGATTTGCTGCACCGACGGAACTCACCGGTGTGTTCACCGCGCGACTCACCGTGGACGGACAAACGCAGTCGCGCACGTTTCATGTGGCGCCCGATCCGCGCAGTGCGGAGCTGGCGCGATAGGGTCGGCGAACGGGGCGCGTACGGCCATTGAACATCAACAACCGATTGGACCGCAAAGATCGCGAAGGTCGCCAAGGCGCACGGCGGACCACTTCGCGAACTTCGCGGTTCAGATTTTGGAGCGTTTCGCGACCCCTGGCCCGATGTGGCTGAATGGTGTGCCTGGTTCAGCGAACGACTCACCCGACGAGCTTATGCCACCACTCGTTGGCGTTCTTGCCCGTGAGGTAGATCGACACCATCACCAGCAGCCCCATCATGAGGTTGCTGAACCGATTGGGTCGGTGCTCACCCATCAGTGCGCGGTTGTTCGCCAGTATCATCAGCGAGCCCACCAGCACCGGAATCACAATCACCACCATTGAGCGCACCAGCAGGGTCAGTGCCACGGGTTCCACGTTGAGCAGCACGATGTACAGTGGCGAGAGCCCCAGTAGCGCAATCGACCACCGGTACACCGGATCGCGTTGACTGGGTTGCGTCATGACCGGGGCATCACTGGCCACTCGCAGTCCGGGCACGTACCGTCGGCAGATGTCGCGCACGATCAGCGAGTATCCCATCGTGCCGCCCACGAAACTGCTGAAGCAGATTCCCAGCAGGCCGACGCCGAAGATCACTTTACCGACAAGTCCCATGCTGTCGCTGAAGATGCGCACCAGCTGTTCGGCGCTGGACGGCTTGATGCCCATCGGTAGCAGTGTGGCGGCCGCGGCCACCTGCAGCAGGGTGCCAACGGCGAATCGCGCAAAGGTGCTGGTGCGCAGATCTGTGCGCTGCCGCGCGAGATCGTCAACGCCGCGCCAACCTTTTTCCGTGGCGAAGTACGAGTAGCTCAGGTTGCTCATGCTGCCGGCCTGCGCGCCGATCATCGCCGCCAGCAAGAGCATCGCACTGTACAACCCTGTGCTGTTGGGGATCGTGGGAATGAACAATCCGCGCGCCACGGCGGCCGGATCGGGGTGTGCCATCACGGCGGCGACGGGCAACGTGATACCCAAAATCACAATCACCACCGTGCAACCGCGTTCGATGAGCGGATAGCCGCCCCGGATCATCATGGCCACGCCAAGCAGCGTCAACGCCACCGTCCAGATGGCGCCGCTGTGCGCCATGGGCAGCGGCATCAGCAGGTGCGCCGCGTTCCCCATCAGCAGGACAGTGTACAGGTTGCTGGAGTGACGGACGACGATTGTCACCACCAGTGCCGTCCACACCAGCCATTTGCCAATGCGCGCATACCCCTGCAACAGACTCTCACCTGTCACCAGGACGTACGCCGCGGCCGTGTTCACCCACACGTAGCGAAAGAGCAGCGCCAGACCCAGGGCCCAGATGAGCGAGTAGCCGTACGTCGCGCCCGCCACCGCGCTGGACAGGAAGGTGCCTGGTCCCATCGCGGTGAAGAAGAACACCAGCCCCGGTCCCAGCTTGTCCCTAGTGCGCACTGGTGGTCCCCAGGATGTGCAATGGCAGCAACTTGAACGCACCGGTGAGGTATGGCTCGCGGCGTTGGACACGCAACGTGCCGCTCTCGCGCCAGGTGTCCGACATCAATCCGCCGCCGGGACATGCCCGCAGTTCGCGAAGCACCGTCTCCACCACCGCACGTTCATCGACATCCGGAAGACGCGGATGCACCAGCAAGCGGACCACGGGTAGCCCCGCCTCCTCCTCTTCCACGAACTGGTAGTCCATCGCATGCCCGCCGAACTTCGCGGGCAGCACCTCTTCCACCAATGCCATCAGTTCCGTACCCAAGAACGTGACACCGGCGCTGTTGAGCTTTTCCCAGCTGCGCACGTCGTGCAGATGCGTGGTGAATCCCAGCTGCTCCAACAGACAGCCGCAATCGCGTCGCGTGATGGTGGCGTAGTCGCCCAGTTCCACGTTGACCATCAGTTTGGGGCAACTGGTGAGCACGGTGGTGAATGCCAGTGCGCCCACCATCACGGCGCCACCGCCAACGGTCTTCGGTCGCTGAATGAGCGCAACCTTCTCCGTCATCAGGTGCACTTCGTCCACCGACTCGGCGTTTGCACAGGCCAGTCCGATGTAACCCAGTTCGGCGCACGAATAGTGACTGGCGGTGCGGCAGCCGCGCTCGCGGATGATGGCATCCTTGGCGGCCGTGTAGGGTTCGGCGCTGACACGGAACACCGAGCCGGCGATGTCCAGATTGAGCTCATGCGCGGCCAGACAGGCGCGCACCGCCGTACTGGTGTTGGTATCAAGAATGGCCGGTGTGCCTTGTCGCTTCTGTTCCGCCAGCCACTGCGCGATGCGTGCGGCTTCGCGGGGAGGCACAAATCGGGGCATGGGCATTGCCCGACCGGCAAGGCGACTGATGGCCGCGGTGGCCATGGTGAACGCCTGGTACTTGAGATCTTCCAGTCGGGCAACCGGTGTGCGCGGCGTGAACCACGTCAGCACCCGTCCGCCGATCTTTGTGTGACGCAGAAACGTCTTGATGCCAACGGCACCGGGCAGCACCTCGCGCCAGATGCCCACCGGCATGGCTTCAATGCCGAACGCGGCCAGAAACAATTGTGTTTGTGCTGCCTCGTGGGTCAGGAGATCCAGATCGACGACCAGTCGCGTGCGCGGTCCTCGCGAGCCACCCGTGCGGGTTTCGTAGTGTTGCACCAGCAGCGGATTGTCGAAGTCCTCCGGACAGGTGTCGATGGTGAGGTTGCCCCGCACGATCGGCTTGCGTCCCTTGAATTCGTCAATGGTGACGTACACCCCGCGGTCGTACCAGGCGGTGAGGGCCGTCTCGAGTCCCATGTTCCGCACGTCCGCCGTGGCATCCGGCAACTGTATGCCTGCGTGCTGGAGCAGTTGCCGATAGGGGCTGCGCGGGTTGGCGTACACGCCCTGCTCGAGCATCGCCAGGAATGATTCCTCGCGGTGTGCCTGCTGCGTGGTGACAATGTCACGACAGGCGTCCGCGCTCAGCGTCGTGCGCAGGAACGCGCGAATCCCCACCGCATACCGGCCGAACATCTGCACGGTGGCGACGGCGCGGTGGTACGGCGATTTGGTGTGAGGCGGCATGGGGGCGAAGTATGCGCCGCGCGGCGGCTCGAGGCCATCGGCACGGCGTACGGGACGTGTCGTTGCGTGCTATCTTCTCGAATCGCTGTCTGGACCCCCAACCCCACCATCGTGTCTGCCATCCGATCCGCGCTGCGCGCCCTTGCCCCGATCTGCCTCTGCGTCGGACTTGCCGACGCGCAAACGCCCGACGCCGCCACGCTCGCCGGCTTGCGCTGGCGCTCCATCGGCCCCGTCAACATGGCGGGGCGCATCACCGACGTGGAAGCGCATCCCAGTCAACCCAAGACGTTCTATGTGGCCGGTGCCACGGGCGGCATCTGGAAGACCGTGAACGCCGGCACGACCTTTGTGCCGCTTTGGGAGAAGGCGCCGATTGCCTCCATGGGTGATCTGGCCATTGCCCCCAGCAACCCGAAGATCATCTGGGCCGGTACCGGCGAAGAAGACTCGCGCAATTCTGTTGCTCCGGGGTACGGCATCTACAAGTCGGTGGACGGCGGCGTGACCTGGCAGTCGATGGGCCTCGAGAAGACGCAGCACATCGGCCGCATTCTGGTGCATCCCACCAACCCGGACATTGTGTATGTGTCGGCACTCGGCGCGCTGTGGGCCACGAATCCCGAACGCGGACTGTACAAGACCACCGACGGCGGCAAGACGTGGACGCTGTCGAAGTTCGTCAGCGACCGCGCCGGATTCGTGGACCTGGCGATGGACCCGCGCGATCCAAACGTGTTGTATGCGGCGAGTTGGGAGCGTATTCGCAAGGCACACTTCCTCAAGAGCGGCGGCCCCGGCTCGGCGTTGTGGAAGTCCACGGACGGCGGCGCGTCGTGGAAGGAAATCAAGGGCGGCGGTTTCCCCGCCACCACCAAAGGTCGCATCAGCCTGGCCATCGCGCCCAGCAGCCCTGACATGGTGTACGCCATGGTGGAAGCCGACAGCGTGCGCGGCGCCAAACCGCAGCGGTTGCTGAGCGGACTCTATCGCTCGAAGGATGCCGGTGCGACGTGGACCTGGATGAGCACCGTCAACAACCGTCCGTTTTACTTCTCGCAGATTCGGGTGGACCCGAAGAATCCGGAACGCATCTATCGCATGGCGGTGGACTTCCAGTTCTCCGATGATGGCGGCTACTCATGGCGCGCGAGTATGCTGGGGAACCACGAGGACTATCATGCCATGTGGATCGATCCCAACGATCCCGAGCACTTCATCATCGGCGGTGACGCCGGCATCTTCCAGACGTGGGACCGCGGCGGCACGTACGACGCGCTCAACAACATGGCCATGGGCCAGTTCTACGGCGTGAGTTTCGATTTCCAGGCGCCCTATCGTGTGTGCGGCGGCCTGCAGGACAACGGGACGTCGTGCGGTCTCAGCCGGCGCAGCAATGCGCCGCTGCAAATGACCGACTGGTTTGCCGTCAACGGCGCCGACGGACTGCAAACCGCGCAGGATGCGCTCAATGCCGATCTCGTGTACTACGAATCACAGGGCGGCAACATTGCCCGGCGCAACGTGGCCACCGGCGAGACGGTGAACATTCGCGCGCGCACGGTCACGCGGGAGCAGTTCGGCACGCAAATCGCACGCATCAAGGGCGACGGCAGCAAGCCGCTCACGCCGGAGCAGCTCAAGCAGATTGCCGACCTGCGCGTGAAGATGAAGACGGACATGGCGGATCCCAATGTGGCCACGCGCTGGAATTGGAACACGCCGTTCATTCTGTCGCGACACGATGCCAATGTGTTCTACAGCGGCGCGGACAAGCTGTTCAAGTCGGTGAAGCAGGGCGTGGACCCGTTTGCCATTTCGCCCGATCTGTCGTCACGCGATGAGGCCCGCATTCGCATCACCACCGGATACGACATCGACGGCAACGTGGCCGTAGACGGCACGGGTGGTATCACGCGCGATGCGACCGGTGCCGAAGAGAACGCGACCATCGTCACCATTGGCGAGTCGCCACTCAAGCCGGGCGTGCTGTACGTGGGCACCAACGACGGCAAAGTGTGGCTCACCAAAAACGACGGCGGCACCTGGGAAGACCTGAGCGCGCGGTTCCCCGGCATCCCGCCGTTCACGCACGTGAGCAAGGTGGAACCCAGCGGCAGCGACTCGGCCACGGTCTACGTGTCGTTCGACAATCATCGGGATAACGACTTCATGCCGTACGTCTACGTGTCCACCGATTTCGGCAAGACGTTCACGTCGCTGGCCAAGGGGCTGATGGTTGGTCGCCCCAACAGCGTGTACGTGGTGCGTGAGGATCCGGTGAATCCCAGGCTGTTGTATGTGGGCACGGAGTTGGGCGTGAGTGCGTCACTCGACAAGGGCATGACCTGGTTCCCGCTGGAAAGCAATCTGCCCACCGTGCCGGTGTACGACTTGCAGGTGCATCCGCGCGATCTCGAACTCATTGCCGGCACGCACGGTCGTGGGATTCAGATTCTCGACGTGGCGCCGCTGCAGCAGATGACTGGGGACGTGCTGGCCAAACCGGCGCATCTGTTCAAACCCACCGTGGCCCTGCAGTACGGTGAGCGGCCGGTAGGTTCGGAGCCGCGTGCCCAGCGCATGTGGCGTGGCGAGCGCACCCCCAGCGGCGCGGTCATCGCCTATCGGTTGTCCGCGCCGCTCAGCAGTGCTCCGCGTGTGACCATCCTCAATGCGGCCGGTGATACCGTCGCGCGACTCGTGGGCACGAACACCGCCGGGCTCAATCAGATTTCCTGGAACATGCAGGCCACCGGAACACAGATGGTGCCGCAAGGCGGCGGCGGTGGACGTGGCGGTGGTGGCGGCTTCGGCGTGCAGCCGACCGGCCCCGTGAACGACCCCGGATTCCCCGCAGGATTCAATGCGCGGCCGGCGGAATCACGTGCGGCGCCCGATTCAACCGGTAGTCCATCCAGTCAAGCACGGCTGCTGGCGCAGGCATCGGCCAATCCGCCAGCTGGTGGACGTGGTGGCGGCGGCGGTGGCGGCGGGTTTGGCGGTTTCGGTGGCGCGCGGGCGTTGCCGGTGGAAACTGGTGACTACCGTGTGGTCATCGACGCCGGCGGTCAGCTGATGTCGCAGACGCTGCGCGTTGTGCGCGTGGCGCCCGACGAAACCAGTGTGCTGGTGCCCGCGAAGCGCTAGTCGCTGCGCCGCGGCCGGGGTCTGCCGAAGAGGGTGGAGCAGTGAGGGGCCTGAGAGGTGAGCAACGGAAGCGTCGAGCGTGAGAGGGGTGAGCCGGCGAGGGCAGGACTGAGTTCTCCCCTCGCCGGCTGGCCCCTCAAGCGCTCGACGCTTCCGTTGCTCACCCTCAGGCCCCTCACTGCTCATTACTCAGAAATGACTGTCAATGATTTGCATACACTGCCATGAACCCACCGCAATAGATCGTGCGCTACCTGATGGTCACCAGAAGTGAACTCCAGTGCGCCCGAATTCCCCATCAACCGACGCCTCGCGCATCGTCACCGCATTGGCGGTGGCGGCCCGCGCGGCACACGCCCGTTCGTTTCCATCCGTCCACCGATTGACGAACTCCTTGACGACCCGCCGATCTGCTCGACCACTGCGCTGCAGGATCCCCACCAGGCGCTGCCGATTGCCCAGCCCGCGACGATGACGATCCCACAAGAGCGCGCCAGCGAGGATGTTCCCCCAGCCACGCGCTTGATGTGCCAAACCCAGCAGTCGCGGCTGCCAGTCCGACAGCGGAGATGGCATGTGGTGGGTGTATGCACGCATTGCGGACCTCCGAATTGAGAACAGCTATCCAACTGCTCTCAAGCTGGGCACACACGCCTCCGGGAGCTATCGCCCGTTCGGGCCCACTTTTGTTCACTCTTTAGGGCTAGTACGGGTGTCGCGGCGCACGACCTTGCAGGCTCGCCACCCTGCGACTCGGCGTTTTCATCCGTAGATTCGCCCCATGCCTACACGCCTCGCCTTCCCACGGATCACGTTACAAGCCTTCCTCGCCCTCGGCGCGTCGTCCGTCGCCGCGCAATCGAAGCCCATTCGAGTGGAACTGGCTTACGCCGCGCCCGTCGACGGAAAGCCCAAGCCCAACTTCAGCCCCAAGGGCACGCAAATCGCCCTGAGCAATGTGTCGGCCGTCACGATCTTGCCGACCGGAGCGGTGCGACCCGCCAAGCAGGGGTCCATCATGGTGGGCCCCGACAAGGCGTCATGGATTCCGGTGTTGGCCGCGGCCAGCGCCGAGCATCCCAGCGACCTCTGCCAGCTGTTTGTCGACCGCAATCGCAATGGCGATTTCACCGACGATGGCGCGGCCTTGCTGGCCACACCCGCGCAGAATGAGAAGACCAGGGCGTGGTGGAGCTCCATCAACAAGGTCGAGTTGACGGTGTCGTACGGGGCCGCCAGGCAGTCGCAGCCATTTCTGGTGAACTTCTGGTCGGTGCGCGAAGACTCGGCCGCTGCGCCCGATGTGCTGCGCTATTCAGTGAACTCGTGGCGGTACGGCACCGTCACGGTGAACGGCGTCAGCGCCTTGGTCGCCGCCATGGATGGTGACAACAACGCCATCTTCAACAAGGACGACATGTGGAGCGTGCTGACCGCGTCAGCACCCGACGCCGAGAAAGCTGTCTTGAGCATCGGTGAAGCGCGCGCCACCAATCGACTGATGTTCGTCAGCACTGGCGCCAAGGACATTCCACTGGAGTTCCGGTCGTTCACGCCCGACGGCAGTGCGATGACGTTTGTCGTGGTGCCACGCGCCATCACCAAGGTGGCCGATCGCGCGCCCGACGACATGGTGCGGGAGGAACGCGCGCGACCGCGCACCGACGCGCCATTTGCCTGGGGCAAGGATGTCGACGCCGCGGTGGCGCTGGCCAAGACGGGCGGCCGCAAGGTGTTCATCGACTTCGAGGCCACCTGGTGCGGGCCCTGCCACACGATGGATCAGTGGGTATGGAACGACGTCGACGTGGCGCTGCAACTCAACGCGGGGTTCATCGGCGTGAAGGTGGACGCCGACCTGCAGAAGGCGTTGGTGAAGCGACTGAAGATTTCCGGATATCCCACCATGATGATGATGGACGCCGACGGCAAGGAGCTGCAGCGGGTGGTGGGGTATCAGTCGTCGAAGGAGATTCTCGGGTTCCTGAAGAAACCCTGAAAGAAATATGAACCGCCAAGTTCGCGAAGTTCGCCAAGGACGGCACACAGTCTGCTTGGCGAACTTCGCGAACTTGGCGGTTCATTGTCTTGCTCAGCGCTCCGGCAGAAACTCAGAATGTCGCGCGGGTGTTGCTCAGGATTTTCGTGCGCTCGAGATACCACCCCGTCGTACCTTCGCGATACATCAGGTACACAATGCCGTTGTGTCCGAAGCCGGCAATGGAGCGACCCACGGGCAACCGCACACGCTGGAACAGCTCACCGCGATTGTTCACCACGTCGTACACCAGCTCGCCGGCCTTGGCCTGCGCCGAGGTCGTGGGCAGAATCCACAGGTTGCCATCGAGATCCGCCTTGGCGGCGCCGCTGCGAATAGCCGGGTAGTAGTCGGCAATCTCGTTGATCGGCACATACTCGATGATCGGTGCGCTCATCTGCAGGCCGCCGCCGGGGCCAGAGGTGAACGTCTGCCCGGCACCACCACCGCCGCCGCCCGGTGCGCCTTCGACGCGCATCACGATGGTCATCCCGCCGACCGCGCCACCACCACCGCCGCCAGCCCCTCCACCGCCGCCAAGCGCCGCCGCCATCCGCTCCATACCCGCGGCCTCGGCGCTCGCTGCACCGGGCTTGCCGGCATTGGCCTTCGCATCTGCCGCAGCCTTGTCCGCTGCCGTGCGCGCCGAGTCAATCAGCTTCTGTTTGTCGTCATCCGTCAGACGCTTCCAATCGAATGGCAGTTTGCCCGTGGAGACCTTCGACCCATCGGTGTGAATCCAGTCGATGTGGTAGTCATGGCCACGGACAAAGGCAATCGTTCCGTCCGACAACACGGCCCAGTCATCCACGGTAATGAGCGGATTCACCGTGGCCTTCACCTGCATCTTGCCATCCGCCGTCTGCGTCATGTTCATGCGCGTGCCGCTCTGGATCTTCACCCGGCCAATCGTGTCCACGGTGCGCGTGTCAAAGTTGGCGCGAATGATGGGTGCCGAGTCGGGCGGTTGGATCACCGGTGGCGCCTGTCCCGGTGCACCTTGTGCACGGTTCTGGGTAACCATTTGCGCGCCGCGATACACCAGGTTGCCCTGCTTGTCCACGCCGCTGGCGCCGCCAGCCAGGAATCGCAGGTCGCCCGGCTTGGGCGCCGACATGACGTGTGACACCTTGCCCAGCGGATCAATCACGAGCAGCGACAGCGACGTGCCGTCGACGAACAACGTCGAGTCGGCGAGATAGGGAATGAGCGGCGCCGCGCGTGGGCCATAGCTCTGTCCGCCCTCGGACACGGAGTCGATGACGACACTGGCGTTGGACAGCTTGTCATCCAGCATGACCAGTCGACGGCGAACCCCGTCGTTCACCAGCACCTTGCCGCCGGCCAACTGGCGCACGCCGAAAATATTGCCGAAATGCTCGGACGATTTGGCGTCCACCGCGGACAACTCTCGGACCGGCACCGCCTGCTGCGCCTGCGCCAGGGGCGCCGCGAGCAGAGTGCCCATCGTGCACAGCGTGATTGACGTCCTGATGCGCATGCGCAAACCCGGAAATGGAAAGTAGTGTGATGGGCGAACAGGGGCGTTCGCCGTGGTACGACACGTTGCAGATACGGTCATCCTCAATAAGACACACCCGGTGCCCCAGGAGGTTTCCATCGGTGACGAAACGTACGGACCAGCTCGCCGCTGTGCACCGCCATCTCGCTAGCGAATGATAAAGGGACTGGTCTCAATCCCCGCGCTGGACGAGCGCATGAACTTGAGCACCCGGACATCGAGGAAGTTGAGAATTTGCAGCGGCAGCTTCCGCTTTTGCGCCTTGGTGAGGAGTTGATTCACCGACGGTATCAGCGTGAGCAGGTAGTCCACCGTCTTTTCACGGGCCGTGACATACTGGTCGTACGCGGCCGACTTGTCATAGCTGTCGGGCACGGCCTCCAGATACTTGGACACCGGTGTCCAGAGGGCGTCCGCCTTCTGCGTGAACAGGCGGCTGAGTGCCGCCAGACTGTCCGCCTGCTTGCGCGTCAGCTTGAGCGAATCCGGCTGCTGCAAAATGAGCATCATGGGGTTGGGGATCGTGCTGCTGCCCAGCGACTTGAGCAACGGCGCCGTCGATTTGGTGCCCGGTTTGCCGCGACCGATGTCCAGTCGCTGCGTCAGTACCTGACGCTCGCGCGGCACGCCGATATCCATCTGTATACGCAAGCTGATCAACGGCAGCACGCGTTGCGTGGACTGCGTGGGACGCGTGGAGCCGAACCGCTGGTTCACTTCATACTTGAACTGCTTCGTGGCCGGATCGAAACCGCGCACGAACAGCAGACTCTGGTCGGGCATGATATTCTGCCCCCAACCGCGAATGTCCTGGCCGTGCAACATGAGATCGGCCAATCCCAGCGGGTTGTTGATGCTGAAGTTGATGCTGGCGCGCTTCGGCAGTCCGATCTTCTGCGGATTGAAGCGGAAGCTGAGACTGGCCTGCGTTTGCCATGGCGCGCGGCAGCTGCCACGCGACGCCAGCTTCCCCATCTGCGCGTTCAGGCACGTGCGCGCCGCCGCCTCGCCGTTGTTGAGCAAATCGCGCATGGCCGTGGCCAGCGCCGGGTCGGCCGTGGTCGAGGGATCGAACACGAACGCGCGATCGTTGAATCCGCTGCCGTCACCGTTCACATCGCCTTGAATGGATGGCGTGAACGGCATGCCGGAGACGAACGCCAGATTCCACGACAGATACACCACGTCGAAAATGGGGAAGTCGCTGAAGCCCACGCCAATCTGGTGGCGACCGGGCTGCAGGCTTTGCCCCCACGACTTGGCGAACGGATCGCCGACGGTGCTGCTGAAGCCGCGATACTGGTCTCGCAGCACCATCAACTGATACGAGGCGTTCCAACGCAGCTTGGGATTGGCCGTGATGGGGCGCAAGGTGAACAGCAGCTGACGCGCATCCGAGCGCAGGTCGGACCGCGCTTCGGAGACGCGCAGAAAATCCGTCGTGATGCGGGTGTCCTGCAGGGCCATGGCGCCGGTGCGCGCATCGATGGCGTTCACGTTGGCGTACACTGGTCGGCCGGCTTCACTGCTCAACGTGAACCGCTGTGCACCCCGGAAGTTGCGATCGAGCGCGTCCTGCTGGTTGAGATTGAGCGAGTACACGCCCGACACGCCAAAGGCGAACCGATTGTCGATGATGGGGCCGCTCCAACTCAGGTTGGAACGCCACACGCGCGACTGCTGGAAGTTCGGATCGAACAGCGTGACGTTTGGCGTGCTGTTGGAAAACACCGTGCCGCTGGTGCCGTCGGCGCAGGTAGTGGGAATATTCGCCGCATTGGCGCCATAGCTGGACCACGCCGGTATCGGCGCCGCGGGCCCGGCGCAGGAAATCTGCTGCGTCGAACTGGCCAGGCCGGTGTTGTTCACGGCTGTGGCAATGAGATCCGATCCGCGCAGGTTCTGGAAGACACCCACGCCGCCCTGAATGAGCGCCCGCGGCGGACGCGCCGCACCGGGGATGAAGGCAATCTGCGGAGCAGTTCCATATATCCACGTGAACCCCAGTCGCGGACTGAGATACGCGCGATTGGGCACGGCGTCGTTGCGGACGCCCAGCTTCTGCTCCACCAGCGCATTCTGGCCCGGCGTGGTGAGGAACCGATTCGCATCGAGGCGCAGTCCATACTGGATCTGGACATCCTGCGACGGACGCCAGAAATCGCCCAGCGAAAAGGCGGCGGTGATTTGATCGCCGGTCCGCTCGGGCGCAAACAACGTGCGATTGAACGACGAAGCCTGTCCGGCCTGCAACTCGGCCAGCGAGTTGAACGAGAACGATCCGAACAGATTGGCGCTCTGGTCGGCCGTGAATCCCTCCTTGCGCACGTCCGATGTCAGCTTGACAGCGTGCCGGTTGTTGCCGGCATACCAGCGCATCTCGTTGGAGAGCTCGATGGTTTGTGCGCGCTGACCCAGCGCCAACGCCGGATTGCCGCCAAATGACAGCGACCGAACGGCCGATGTGCCGTCATCGAACAGCGAGTTGATGCGCACGCTGCCATTGGGCAGACGCAAGTACGGTTCGTTCTCGGTGCCGCTGAGACTCAGGCCCAGATTGGTGTTGGAAAGAATGCCGAACCAGAAGTAGTTGGTGTGGCGCAGCGAGGCGATGCCACTCCACTGCTTGGTTTCACCGTTGTGCGCGGGCGTGGTGAGAATGGACGAGCCGCCAAGGCCCGTCACCTGCTGGCTTTGCCGATAGTTGCCCAGCAGCCCCAGCGTCAGCGCGTTGCCGGTGCCCGAGGTGCCTGGTGTCAGGTCGAAGTTGGCCTGCAAACTGGCCGCATCAGTCGCCTGCAGCGATGGCGCGTTGGGCAGACTCGCCGGGATGTTGGCTTGCTGCAGAATATTGAGCAGGCGCGTTACGGAATCGCGTGCCACGCCGGCCGACGACAAGCCCAGTGCGCTGGTGTTGAGCAGCGACGGCAAGTCCTTGTAGTTGCGCGTCAGGCCAAACGAGGTGTTGTAGAAATTCCGGTCCATCGTGATCGGTCCACGACCACCGGCACCCAACTGGAAGTTGCTGTACTTCTGGTTTTGCTGCTCGGCGATGTCGTCGGCGAATTGCAGCGACGGCGTGATGGCGTTGGTGCTGGCCTGCCGAAACGAATAGTTGGTGCCCGGCTGCGAGACCAGCGCAATACGCGCACCGCTGAAGTTGCCGATGGCCGGATCGTAGCTGTACGTGAGCACTGATGCGCGCACCTGCGCATCAGGCGGCAACGTGTTGATGCCCGAGCCAAGCCCGTTGAACGTGGTGCTGTTCTGGTCGGCCGAAAGTCCCAGCGCCGAAAACTGATCGGCGGCACCGTCAAGCCCGGGGATGAGCTGAATGCCGGGAAGCCCCGCCGCCATGGCGGCGAGATTGCCCATCTGATCCGGCGACAGCCCGGTAGACGACAGCGGGCGCTCGCCGCCGCCGACATTGCCTCCCGGATCGGCACGATTGACCAGTGCGCGGGCCGCGTTGGCGGTGGTGGTCACCTGCTCGAGTGTGGCGATGCTGGACGCCAGCCTGGTGTCGGCCAGCAGGATCTCCTCGTCCGCCACGCGCTTGATCTCGAACCGCTTCGCCACATAGCCGATGGCGCGGAACTCCAGCCAGTAGTCGCCTTCACCATTCGGGTACGTGATGCTGTACCGGCCATTCCGGTCGGTCTTGGCGGCCTTCGACACGTTTCCCGAATACGAGGTCGCCTTGACCTGCACACCGCTGACCGGCATGGAGTCGGGCCCAAGCACCCGCCCCCGGATGACATCCAGTTGCTGCGCGCTCGCCGGTGCGGCAGAAACGACCATCAATAGCAAGGTACATACGAGCAGGACAAGACGACGCATGGTGTGGACGGCGTGGAAATGGAGAAGGTCGGTCATGGCGGCCGGAAGGGCGCATGGGTTGGACCCAGGAGACCCCCCGGAGGTTGCCTGGGTCGCCTCGATCTATCTCGGCACGACTTTGGCCGACTTGATGTAGTCAAGCTTGGGGAACGCCTGCATCAAGTACGCATTACCCTCCGATTCGATTCGCCCTTGATCCGGCGACTCGCCGTATTCGGAATTGAGGGCGTCCACCACGTCCATTCCCTCCACCACGTGACCGAAGGGCGCGAAGCCCTGCGCGTCAAGCATGGAGTTGTCGCCGAAATTGATGAAGAACTGACTGGATCGGGAGTTCGGTCGCGGCGTCGTGGCATACACGATCGTGCCGCGGACATTGCTGGTCTTGACCGGATCGTCGGTGAGGGAGCTGTTCATCCACTCGCCGTTGACCTTCGGATCGCCATGCATGCCGAACTGGGCGACGAAACCGGAGACGACGCGAAAGAAGCGGACATCGGTGAAGTAGCCGCCCTCCACCATTTCGTAGAATCGATCGACGCCGATGGGGGCGAGAGAACGCGTGACGTCGACCGTGAAATTGCCACGACTGGTCTCGAACAGCACACGAAACGAGTCAGGGCTGGCGGCCGGTGTGGCGGACGGCGGACGAACGGCGGACGCAGCGGCCGTTGTCGCAGGAACGCCCGGCGCCTGCTCCTTGGTCTTGCAGGCCGTAACGGCCACGGGCAATGCGACCACCAAAGCCAACCGGGACAGGCGAACGACAGGCATCAACGACACGAGAATCTCCTGAGAGTACACAGTGGAATGAACTGCGACGGCGCCCTACGGTGAAACAGGAACGTGCTCCCAATGGAACCGCGAACCGCTGACGTCCGTGCCCGGCACCAGCGTGCTGCGCGCAACGGCTGTGGTCACGGTCACCTCACGACCGCGCTCAGCCAGTGATCGCGCAGCCACCAAGTCGGCCACTGCCGCCACATCACGCTCGGCGCTGGGCAGGCGCACCGGACCTGACGGGGGCACGACCACCAGTTTCCAACTCGCCGTCCGATCTACAGTACGCTGCAATCGCCCGTTCGCTGCATACGACAGTGCGACGTCGCCTCCCAGCACCTCGCGTCCGGCGCGCGGCGACAGCGGGATCACCCAGCCCTCCATGCTTGCGTCGTCCTGCGGCAGCGACACGACGGTGAACGGCCGGGCCAACCGGCGCCAGGCTGGCGACACCTCGCGCGTGATGTCACGCACCAGTCGGGCGCCCACTGCCACCTGTGCCGTATCGATGGCCGCCGTATACCGCGCGCGGGCGCCATCCAGGCGAATCATGATGAGCCGACGGGCACGGGTGTACCCCGTGTCGATGTCAAACACCCCGCCAATGGGCACGCCATCGGCATTGCGCTCGCAGTACACGTGGCGCGGAGCCGATGCAACCGCGCCGAAGCTGCCACTGGCACGAAGTCGCAGTACAGTCGACGAGCACTGTATCTGGAACAATGCAGCACGGGCGCGCGCGTCGACCGCGGCAAAAGCGGTTGTGAATCCGGCCGGCATGACGTCCGCGGCAGTCACCGGCGCAGCGTCTGGCGGCAACACCCGCACCGGTTGCGTGTCAACGGGTTTGGCGCCGCTCGAGGCGCAACCGGCCAGAAGCGCCGTCACGAGTACAGCGCGTGCGAATCGCGCCCCCCTAAAGTCGTTCATGACGGCCTCAGGACCATGCCATGGCCACGCGCACCGTCACGACGCTCGCCGTGCAGCAAGGCGATCACTCCGTTTACGACCACGGCCTGGATACCAATCGGGTACTGAAACGGCTGCTCATAGGTGGCGCCGTCGTTCACTGTCGTCGCGTCGAAGACCACGACGTCGGCCGGCACGCCGACCGCCAATCTCCCTCGATCGCGCAAGCCCACCCGCAACGCGGGGAACGCCGACATCTTGTGAATCGCCTGCGCCAGCGTGAGTGCCTGTCGCTCCCGCACGTACCGACCCAGCACGCGGGGAAAGGTGCCGAGTCCGCGTGGATGCGGGCTGCCGCGACGGGTCGGGCCGTCGATGGCGTAGCCGCCACCGTCGCTGCACACCATGCCCTGCGGGTGCGCCAGAATGCGATCGATGTTGTCTTCACTCATCGCGAACCCCACCATGCCGACGTTACCGCTGCTGCGTCGCAGCAGACCGGTACACGCTTCATACGGATCCATCGACAGCGACGCGGCATACGCGCCAAGGCGTTTGCCCTCTGCCGCGCGATCGTCCGCGGCGCGCACCGACGTGATGTGCACGTTCTCCCATCCACCAATCAACTCCACCTTGGCCAACGTCGCCGCCTTCACGCGCGGTGCCACGATGGGATCGGACAGTCTGGCCAGGAACGCATCGGTACCACCATCACGACTCCACACCGGGAACAGGTTGGTCAAACCCGTGGAGTACGCGGTGTAGGGATAGCGGTCGAAGGCCACGTCCAAGCCGTCGCGACGCGCGCCGGCCACGCGCGCGAAGGCGTCATCCAGTTTGCCCCAGTTCCGCGGGCCCTGCGTTTTCAGGTGGGAAATCTGCAACGGACACCGTGCGCCACGCGACACGGCAATGGACTCGTCAATGGACTCCAGCAGGCGATCGTCCTCGTTGCGCATATGCGTGGCATATGGCAGCCGCCGCGCCGCCAGCGGCCGACACAACGCCACCAGTTCGTCCAGCGATGCGAAGGCGCCCGGCGTGTATTCAAGCCCCGACGACGCGCCGCACGCACCGGCCGCCAGCGCCGCCTCCACGAGGGTCACCATGCGAGTGAGCTCCGTGGCGGTGGCCGGCCGATCATCCGCGCCCACCACGCGGCCGCGCACACTCCCCAGTCCGATCATCGCCGCCACATGGACGGCCGGTGCGAGTGCTTCCATCGACGTCAGGTACGCAGCGAAGCTCTCGCCTCCGTCGACGCCACGTGAGCTGCCGTCTTGTCCGCCCACGATGGTCGTCACGCCCTGCCGGATCACCGACTCGGCGCGGGGATCATCGCTCAGTGAACTCTCCGCGTGCGAGTGAATGTCGATGAAGCCCGGCGCCACCACCATGCCGCGCGCATCGATCTCCTCCCGCCCGCGCTCACTGATGCTTGGTGCGATGGCGGTGACCCGTCCATTGGCGATGGCCACATCACGCATCGCGCCCGCCGCGCCGGTGCCATCGTACACCGTTCCGCCACGCACCACGAGGTCGTGATCGGCGCGGAGTCGCAGCAATGCCGGTGCGCCGACCACAGCCACAAGCGACATGGCGCTGGTGCCGAGAAAGTCGCGTCGGGTTGTGGACATGGAGAGGGGGGAGCGTGGGCGGATTGGACGGATTCTTCCACCCAAAACTACCATTGAATCACCGGCGACGCGATTTCCCTGCCCGCCTCAGAATGCGACCATGCGCGTGATCTTCACCGCCACCGAGCGTTCATTGCGCACGTTGGTGAGCGTATTCTGGCGCTCCGTGTACACCAGAAAGACATCACTGAGCGGCGAGTACCGCCACGCCAGGCGCGCGTTGGTCACGAAGCTCTTGGTCTGGGTGTTGTACTGCACGAACGCGCTGCCAAACAGCGTCGTCGATTTTGCGTACTTGATGCGAAGGCCTGCCAGATCGGCCGTGAAGTCGCCGCTCTTCAGCGAGACATCGTTGTGCTGATAGCTCCCCTCAAAGCTGATGTCGTACCGTGGCCGCCATGTCAGCCCGCCTCCAAATGCCTGATTCGTGCCGTCATAGTACTCGCCCACCTTGACATTGGCACTGCCGTAAATCGGGTATCGCTGGGTAGACGTGTACGTGGCCTGCGCATTGCGATACGCGTATCGCCCCACCGGAATCGACCGCCCTGCAAATGGGGTGAACGCCGCATCAAGCCGATCGAACCAGTCGCTTACTTCGAGCTTCAGCTCCCCGTCGGGTTGAAAGAACACATCCAGACCCGCCGTGATCTGATGCGATTGCGCCGCGCCGTTGAAGTCGGCGTAGTAGTCCGCCTCCACATACGGATTCAGTTCCTGGATCAGGCGCAGTCGTGGCCGTGCATGCACGCCCACCGTGGCGTAGCTCTGCTGGAAGTCGCGGCGACGCACGAACCCGATGCCGGGATCGAAGTTGGCCGAGACGCGCTTGTGCATGACCGATGTGTTCCAGAACCGATCGCGGTAGGCCACCGACAGGCGGCCCGCCGAGCCGTCGGACGTGGACTGGCTGGCATCACTGGTGGCGACATAGGTGTTGATGATCAGATTGTCGCGCGGGCGGATATTCGCGTCCACGCCATAGGAGCGATTGAATGCGCCCGAACTGTCGGTGGCCTCGCGATTGGCCACCAGCAACCCGACATCGGAATTGCCGAACAGATTACGACGCACGCGACCCACCGCGAAGTTTTCGGCCGGTGTCGCGCCGGCCCGCTGCGTCTGCATATCCAGCAGGCCAAGTTCCCATCCCTTCACGCGCCCGGTGAGGCGTCCACCGCCCACAATGGGAATCGGCAGACCATCGGCCGTGAGTCCGATCTGGCGCGAGTTGAACAGCGTGAAGTCACTGAGCGCCGCACCCATGCGGTAGTTGCGCTCGACCACATCGCCCAGTGTAAACGAGCCGGAATTTTCGACAAAGAACTCGCGTCGCTCGGGAAACAGCACGCCAAAGCGCGTCAGGTTCACAATCTGCTGATCGACCTCCACTTGCGAGAAGTCGGTGTTGATCGTGAGGTCGAGCGTGAGCGATGGCGTGACCCCGTACTTGATATCGCCACCAATATCACCCTTGCTGCCCAATGACGCGCTGGGAACCTGCGCGCCAATGGAGTTGGACGCCAGCGCATACGGCTTCACCTGCAGGTTGCGTCCCTGCTTGAGTCCGGACAGCCCTTCGATGGTACCGGCTTTCGACATGCGGTGCAGCCGATACTGCCGCTCCAGCGGCGCCCAGTACGACGTTTCATTCACCCGTCGCACCCGACGAATGAAATTGATGCCCCACGTTTGCGGATCGCTCTGCGCGTTGAAGCGCAGCGTTTTGAGCGGAATCCGCATTTCCACCGTCCAACTGGAGTCCTGCAACGTGGTCTTGACCGTGTGAATGCCGTCCCACGCTTCGACGATGTTGCGCGAATCGTTGAACGTCTGCTCATCGCGCACCGCACCCTTGGGATTGACGATGAACAGGAACGCATTGCGACGATCGTGAAACGTGTCCAGCACCAGGCCGAAAATATCGCTGTTGGTGGACACGAAGTCGCGTTCAAGCCCCACCGTGATGGCCTTCTGCGGTGACGGGTCGTAGTTGACGCTGGCGACGTACAGGTTGTCCTGGTCGTACAGCACGCGCACTTCCGTGCGGAACGTCGCCGGAAACCCTGTCTCCGGAAGCTGCTGCACGAAGTTGGAGAGCACCGGGGCCGACTTCCACTCCGCCTCGTCCAACGTGCCGTCCACCACGATGGGACGCGCTGTGCGCGTGGCCTGCATGACGGGGCGGGCCACGGTTTCCGGATTCACGGCCGACGGCCCCGGCAGGGGGGGGGGGGGGGGGGGGGGGGGGGGGGGGGGGGGGGGGGGGGGGGGGGGGGGGGGGGGGGGGGGGGGGGGGGGGGGGGGGGGGGGGGGGGGGGGGGGGGGGGGGGGGGGGGGGGGGGGGGGGGGGGGGGGGGGGGGGGGGGGGGGGGGGGGGGGGGGGGGGGGGGGGGGGGGGGGGGGGGGGGGGGGGGGGGGGGGGGGGGGGGGGGGGGGGGGGGGGGGGGGGGGGGGGGGGGGGGGGGGGGGGGGGGGGGGGGGGGGGGGGGGGGGGGGGGGGGGGGGGGGGGGGGGGGGGGGGGGGGGGGGGGGGGGGGGGGGGGGGGGGGGGGGGGGGGGGGGGGGGGGGGGGGGGGGGGGGGGGGGGGGGGGGGGGGGGGGGGGGGGGGGGGGGGGGGGGGGGGGGGGGGGGGGGGGGGGGGGGGGGGGGGGGGGGGGGGGGGGGGGGGGGGGGGGGGGGGGGGGGGGGGGGGGGGGGGGGGGGGGGGGGGGGGGGGGGGGGGGGGGGGGGGGGGGGGGGGGGGGGGGGGGGGGGGGGGGGGGGGGGGGGGGGGGGGGGGGGGGGGGGGGGGGGGGGGGGGGGGGGGGGGGGGGGGGGGGGGGGGGGGGGGGGGGGGGGGGGGGGGGGGGGGGGGGGGGGGGGGGGGGGGGGGGGGGGGGGGGGGGGGGGGGGGGGGGGGGGGGGGGGGGGGGGGGGGGGGGGGGGGGGGGGGGGGGGGGGGGGGGGGGGGGGGGGGGGGGGGGGGGGGGGGGGGGGGGGGGGGGGGGGGGGGGGGGGGGGGGGGGGGGGGGGGGGGGGGGGGGGGGGGGGGGGGGGGGGGGGGGGGGGGGGGGGGGGGGGGGGGGGGGGGGGGGGGGGGGGGGGGGGGGGGGGGGGGGGGGGGGGGGGGGGGGGGGGGGGGGGGGGGGGGGGGGGGGGGGGGGGGGGGGGGGGGGGGGGGGGTTTTTGGGGGGGGGGGGGGGGGGGGGGGGGACCGTGCCTCTGGGCGTGCGCGATGGACGGTACGACGAGCAGCAGCGGTGGCCGACAAACACACGGCGGCCCAACCGCTTTCAGGGACGGTTACCGTTTTTTTTTTTTTTTTTTTTTTTTTTTTTTTTTTTTTTTTTTTTTTTTTTTTTTTTTTTTTTTTTTTTTTTTTTTTTTTTTTTTTTTTTTTTTTTTTTTTTTTTTTTTTTTTTTTTTTTTTTTTTTTTTTTTTTTTTTTTTTTTTTTTTTTTTTTTTTTTTTTTTTTTTTTTTTTTTTTTTTTTTTTTTTTTTTTTTTTTTTTTTTTTTTTTTTTTTTTTTTTTTTTTTTTTTTTTTTTTTTTTTTTTTTTTTTTTTTTTTTTTTTTTTTTTTTTTTTTTTTTTTTTTTTTTTTTTTTTTTTTTTTTTTTTTTTTTTTTTTTTTTTTTTTTTTTTTTTTTTTTTTTTTTTTTTTTTTTTTTTTTTTTTTTTTTTTTTTTTTTTTTTTTTTTTTTTTTTTTTTTTTTTTTTTTTTTTTTTTTTTTTTTTTTTTTTTTTTTTTTTTTTTTTTTTTTTTTTTTTTTTTTTTTTTTTTTTTTTTTTTTTTTTTTTTTTTTTTTTTTTTTTTTTTTTTTTTTTTTTTTTTTTTTTTTTTTTTTTTTTTTTTTTTTTTTTTTTTTTTTTTTTTTTTTTTTTTTTTTTTTTTTTTTTTTTTTTTTTTTTTTTTTTTTTTTTTTTTTTTTTTTTTTTTTTTTTTTTTTTTTTTTTTTTTTTTTTTTTTTTTTCTCAAATCACGGCACCGGACGATTCATCGTCTTGATCTCGTATTCCTTGGGTGGCTCCGCACCCAGCAGATACTTCACGAAGTAATCCCAGCGGCGACGCATCATGTAGTTGGACATGTTGCCGTACCCATGCGGCTGGTTGGGCAACATCAGCAAGTCGAAGTCCTTGTTGGCCTTGATGAGCGCGTCGGCCACCAGCAGCGTGTTGTAGGGCGGCACGTTGTTGTCCATCGTGCCGTGGGCCAGCAACAGGTGTCCTTTCAGATTCTTGGCAAACGTCTGGTTGGCCTCAATGTCGTAGCTGTCGGTGCCGTCAGGCAGTTTCTCCAACAATCCCTGGTAGCGCTCGCCCCAGTCGTCTTCATACTGGCGCTGGTCGTGATTGCCCGACTCGGCGATGCCCACCTTGAAGAAGTCAGGGAAACGGAACATCGCATCAGCGGTGATGAACCCGCCGCCTGAATGTCCCCACATCGCCGCCTGGTCGATATCGATCCCGGGATACTGCTTCGCCAGATCTTTCATGCCCGCCACCTGATCGGGCACCGTGTTGTCACGACCC
Source organism: Gemmatimonadaceae bacterium (assembly GCA_016720905.1). NCBI lineage: Bacteria > Pseudomonadati > Gemmatimonadota > Gemmatimonadia > Gemmatimonadales > Gemmatimonadaceae > Gemmatimonadaceae bacterium. Next base: position 495,106 of record JADKJT010000002.1, read on the forward strand.
ATGCGACCGTAGTACGCGTCGTGGAACGACTTCGAACGGCCCGGTGTGCCCCGACCATCGATGGAGACCACGATGAATCCCAGTTCCGACAACGCCTGCTTGTCGCCTCGCGCCGCCGAGAAACCGCGTGAACCGACGCTGCCGCTTTGCGGGCCCGGATACGCGTTGTTGATGATCGGATACTTCCTGGCCGGATCGAAATTCGATGGCCGGAACATCATGCCGTACAGGTCCGTGGTGCCGTCGGCCGCTTTCACCTTGATGGGAATCGGCGGCTTCCAGCCCGACGCCAGCAAGCGCGTGATGTCCGCCTTCTCCAAGGGCATCACCATCTTGCCGTTGCCGTCGCGCAGCGTCACCACCGGCGGCACATCAGGCGACGAGTAGCTGTCAATCAGGTACTTGCCACTGGGTGAGAGCTGCATGGTGTGATCACCCACATCCGGTGTGAGCGACACTTGCGTCTTGCCATCGAGTCCAATCTTGTAGAAGTGCGCGAAGTACGGGTCCTGCCCTTTCTCGCGGCCGTTGGCGGCGTACCACAGCGTGCGGGTCTTTTCATCGAGGCGCGCAATCTGCGTGACCGGTCCTTCCCCGCTGGTGACCTTGCTCTTGAGCTTCCCGGTCGTGAGGTCGTACAGGTACAGTTGACCCCAGTCGTCGCGCTGCGAGTACCACAGGATTTCATTGGTGGGCCACAGCACGCGCCATCCCGTCCGCGATTCGAAATGCGTGGGCACCGTTTCGTCGAACAGCGTGCGCACCGCGCCGGTGGTCGCATTGGCCACGCGGAAGACGGCGCTCTTGTGATCGCGCGACGTGGACACGAAGGCCAACGTGGATCCGTCGGGGCTCCAGTTGTAGTCGGCCATCGTGATATTGTCGCCAATGGTGCCACGATGGAAATCGGGCGGGGTCTGCAATCGCACCACGGTGCCCGCGTCCACATCGATGATGACGCGCGACAGCATCGCGACCACGCTGTCGCCGGGCAGCGGATACTTCCACGCCTTCAAGACCGGATGACCGACCTTGGTCTCGACCAGGAACATGTCGCCGACCTTGCGTTCATCCTGCTGCTGCGTGGCGATCTTCTTCGAGTCGGGCGACCAGAGCAAAATGGCCCGATCGCTGCTGGCCCAGCCCGCGTTGTCGGTGGCGTACCCGTTGTTGGTTTCGCCGTCGGTGGTAAGGCGCTTCTCCTGCCCCGTGGCCACATCGCGCACCCAGAGATTCCAGTCACGAATGAAGGCGGCGCGCTTGCCATCGGGCGACATCACGGCATTCCCGGCCCCGCCGCCACGGCCACCGCCACCGCCGCGACCACCACGTCCGCCAACTGCCGAATCGGCCGTGGCCGGCACACCGGGGCAATTGCTGCGTGTCGCGTCACACACCACGCGCGTCTTCTTGGCGGGGTCAACCAATACCACCTGCGGACCAGACGCGCCGGTGGTGCGATACCAGAATCGCTCGTCCGGCAGCCAGGTGGCGGCGACCGTGCCACCCACCACCAATCCCGCGAGACTCGGCGCCAACTGACTGGCAGCCCGATCGTAGTCGGCGGTGGTCACCACGCGCGTGGGCTGCTGAGCCGAAATCGAAGCGAGCGTGACTGACGTGCTGGCGACAAGGGTCGCCAGCGAACGGAGGGATCGGTTCATGGGGTCCTCGGGGATGCCGACGCAGGTGCCGGCGTAACGCGGTGCAGGACGGGCGGCACGACCGTCACCGCCCGCCACATTCTACTACGGCGTCAGGTCCGCCCGATAGCTGATGGCGAACTCCAGGAAGCGCGAGATGTCCACAATCGACGCCGCGCGGAACCGAATGGTGTGCGAATCCACCCGGTCCGTCCCCGGCAGGTACGACATCATTTCGGCTGGTGTGTAACTCTTGTACGACAGCTCGAGGCGGAACGGTCCGGTCGCCGGCATGGGCGTGAAGTCCTTGAGTCGGAGCATCGCCGCTTTGGCCTTCGCGCGAATCAGGGCCTGCGACGACTCGGGCGTCATGACCGCCGCCGCATGGAAGCTGATGGACCGTTTCACCACCGCCCCTTCCGCGCGACCAGTGAGCTTCTGCACTTCGCCCACCGCCTGCTCGTCTCCCGACACCATCACCACCGGCACGCCAAAGTACCCGGCGATGGTGGCGTTGATGCCCGACTCCGACATCGGCTGACCATTCAGTTTCACCGCCGAGAACGTCGCACTGGAGATCGTGTGCGCGCGCACGCCCTGCGGATTCGTGGTGGCCGCATGATACCCGATGAGCATCACCGCGCTGAACGTGGAGTCGATTCCTTCCATCATCATGAGCGGACGCGGCGATCCGCGAATGATCGTGACGCCGGCCGGAAACTTGTCGATGAGCAGATTCTGCATGTTGCCGTGCGCATCGGCCACTACAAACTCGGTGGCGCCCGCCTCCCGTGCGCCGGCAATCGCCGCCAGCGCCTCGGCGGTCATGTATTCGCGGAACTTCGCGTACTCGAATCCGGTGGGGCCGAGCTGTTCGGAGGTGACTACGCCGCCGATGCCCTCCATATCCACCGAGATGAACACCTTGATGGGGCGTTGGGCGGCCAGTGGGACCGCGCCCAGACCGGCCAGCAGCCACGCCATCACGATCCGATTTGATCTCCGCATTTCGTGCTCCGCGTAAGTGGTCCGTCTCGAAGGTCGACGCCCGGGCAGGTCGCGTCAAGCGGATCTGCCCACATCTGTACTTGGCGACCCAGACACCGCGGGCTCTATTTCACGCATGATGCTATCATGTCGTTTCCGTCGGCGAGTGCGTACGCTGGCAATGGTCGTCGTGGCGCTGCCGTGGTTGCGATCGGTGGCGGGTGCCCAGACCGCGCCCGCGCTCAAGCACGCCCGCGCAACCCGGGTCACCGGCTCGGCGCCTCGCATCGACGGTGCACTGGACGACGCGGCCTGGGATCACGCGCAGCCGGTGTCCGACTTCGTGCAAAAGATCCCGACGGAGGGTGCGTCGCCCAGCGTCGCCACGGAGGTCCGGTTGTTGTACGACGATCACGCACTCTACGTGGGTGCGCACTTGAGACGTGCAGACCCCCGCGCCATTCGCACGTCGCTCACCCGCCGCGATGGCGACAGTGACGCTGAAACCTTCACGGTGTCGCTGGACACCTATCTCGACCGTCGCACCGCCTACAGCTTCACGATTTCGTCGGGTGGCGTGCGCGGCGACGCGTATCACTCGCAGGACAGTGAAGACAGCGGACGTGAAGCGCAGTTCGATCCCATCTGGAGCGCGCGGGCGCGGGTGGATGCCGACGGCTGGACGGCCGAAATGCGCATTCCGTTTTCTCAGCTGCGCTTCAACGCCGGCACGGAACAGACCTGGGGACTGCAGCTCACCCGCAACGTCGCCGACATCGCGGAGCGGGTGCAATGGACGCTGATCCCGGTGTCCGCCGCCGGGTTTTCCTCGCGCTTCGGGCATCTGGATGGCATCAGCGGCATTCCGCCGGCGCGCCGTGTGGAACTGCTACCGTACGTCGCGTCGGATCTCACCTTTCGCGCCAACGAGAACAAGGCCAACCCGTTCATCGATCATTCCAGCACACGCGCCGGTGGCGACCTCAAGGTGGGGCTTGGACCGAATCTCACGCTGGATGCCACGATCAATCCCGATTTCGGGCAGGTGGAGTCCGATCCGGCCATTGTGAATTTGTCGGCGTTCGAGAACGTGTTCGAGGAACGCCGCCCGTTCTTCATCGAGGGCAATGAGTTGTTGACGGGACGCGGGCAGAGTTTCATCGGTCGCCCCACGTGGTTCTATAGCCGTCGCATTGGCGGAGCGCCGCATGGTACCGCGGGTGGCGATTTCCGCGACATCCCCACAAGCACCACCATTCTCTCGGCGGGCAAGGTTACCGGACGACTGAAGTCCGGACTGTCTGTCGGGGCGCTCGCGGCGGTCACGCCGCGCGAGTTTGCGCGCACCTTCAGTGTGGCCGACGATTCTCTGGCGCGGACCGCCGTTGAGCCGCCCAGCGCGTTCGGCGTCGTGCGGTTGCAGCAGGAGTTCGGCGCGCAGCAATCGAACGTGGGGTTGTCGCTCACCAACATCCAGCGATCGCTCGACGATCGCGGCGGTCTGCGCACGTTGTTACCGTCCAGCGCCGTCGCGGGTGGCGTCGACTGGAAGCTGCGCTATCGCCAGGGCATGTACGAAGTCACTGGTTGGGTGGGTGGCAGCCATGTGACGGGCGACTCGCTGGCGATGGCGCGGCTGCAACGCAACAGCGCGCACTTCTTCCAGCGACCCGACCAGAGCCACATCCGATTCGACCCACGCCTGACCTCGATGGACGGTGCCAGCGCGTCGCTGCGTCTGGACAAGAACGCAGGGCGTTTCACCCTGGGCGGGATTCAGCTGTCCACACGGACGCCGGGATTCGAGATCAACGATGCCGGGCAAATGCGCAGCGGCGATGACGTCGACTTCAACGCCGACATCCAACTGCGTGACACCAAGCCAAACAAGTACGTGCGCTTTTTCAATTTCGGAACGGCCACACAGGCGGGATGGAACTACGGCGGCATCAGGCAATACCTCCGGTTCTCCGAGAATGCGTCCGCCACGCTGCACAATTTCTGGCGCGTGAGCGCCGGCGCCACACTGCTGGTTGGGTCGGAGAGCGATGACCTCACTCGTGGCGGGCCACTGATGGCCACCGCGAGCGGCTATCAGCTGACGGCCGGCATCAACAGTCGCGCCAACATTCCCACCACGTGGTCGGTGCGCACCACGTATCTGCACGACGAATTCGGCGGCCGGAGCGCGAGTCTCGCCACCACCCTCACCGTGCGACCCGCATCACGGTGGCAGGCGTCGGTCGACCCCACGTACTCACGCGTGACCGATGCCCGTCAGTACGTGGCCACGAGATCGGGGGGCAGCGCGGCGACGTATGGCCAGCGATACGTCTTTTCGTTCATCGAGCGGGGTACGTGGTCAGCGCGATTCCGGCTCAACTACGCCTTCACGCCCAACTTCACGGTGGAAGGATACGCCGAGCCGTTTGCGGCCAGCGGGCGCTTCTACGATTTCGGGGAACTGTCCGCCCCGCGCAGTGCCACCCAGCGGGTATACGGCGCCACCGGCACCGGCACGCAGATCACGCGCGACTCCAGCGGCACGCGCACGGTACGCGATGGCGCCGGTAGTTTCACGATACCCCATCTCGACTTCAATCGACTGTCCTTTCGATCCAACCTGGTATTGCGCTGGGAGTGGCTGCCCGGCAGTACGGCGTTCCTCATCTGGCAGCAGAATCGGCAAGACAGTGACGCTTCGGGACGACTGGTGACACCAAGCGACTTGTTGGACGCCACCCACGCCACAGGTGATCACTTCCTGGTTTTCAAGCTGAGCTATCTCATGGGTGTCCGATGAATCCCGATCTCTTGCTTCGCGTCGCCGACCTTCGCAGGGAATTTCGGCAGCTGCACGAGTCGGGCTGTTTTGTCATGCCCAATCCGTGGGACTGTGGCAGCGCACGACTGCTGGAGGGATTGGGCTTCAAGGCGCTCGCCACCACCAGTGCCGGATTCGCGTGGTCGCTGGGGAAACCGGACAACCGTGTGACACTCGACGAGCTGCTCGTGCATCTACACGCCATTACGGCGTCAGTCACGATTCCCGTGAATGCAGATTTCGAAGGCGGCTTCGCGATCGAACCCGCAAGCGTGGCGGCAAACGTATCGCGCGCAATCACCACCGGCATCGCCGGACTTTCCATTGAGGACTCCACCGGCAACGCCGCGCGCCCGCTGTTCGACTTCGCACTGTCGGTGGAGCGCATTCGCGCGGCGCGGTCGGCCATCGACGACAGTGGCACTGGCGTACT